>NZ_JAHLZE010000034.1 GCF_020148105.1 Methanobrevibacter sp. TMH8 | reverse complement strand
TTTTAAATCATATTTTTTATTAAAAAAATCCTATATAAATTTATTTTTTTCTATCAATTATTTTTCTCTGTTCTTTTTTTTTTTAAAAAAAGAAAACCGAAAAAAATATTAAAAAAAAAAAAAAATTAAAAAATTTTTAAAAAAAAAAAAAAATTTTTTATATTAATAAAAAATTTATTAAATTTTGATTTAAATAAAAAATTTACGCCGCCTCCCCGCTTTAAAAAATAAAAGAACAGAGAAAAATAATTGATAGAAAAAAATAAATTTATATAGGATTTTTTTAATAAAAAATATGATTTAAAAAAAGGATTAAAAATGGTAAAAAAGGATTAAAAAGAATTAAAAAGTATAAAAAATGAATTAATAATAAGAATATAATATATAATACTTTATATAAAAAAATAAAACAATAATTTTAAAAATCCAATATCAAGAAAATGAGAAATTAATCAAGAATGATATATTAATTATAATAATGATACAATAACAATAATACCACCAAACATCCATTTAATGATAGCCATATATAATATTGATATTTAATTATTGATAATATCGAATTAAATCAAAGAATAATATTAATATCTCCATTATGGAGAGCTGAACCTACTAAAACTTTTTTTATTCCAGCTTGATCAATATTAGCTAGTTCTTCTTTATTAATACCTCCACCAAGTATTATTTTATCCTTAAATTCTAAAAAATTTTCAATTAAATCCTTATTAAAACCTGATTTAGTTCCTACTTTTGAAATATCTAAAAGAATAATTTCATTTGGATTTATAATCTTTAACTCTTTTTTAAAATCATTTAAAGAGATATCAAAATTTTTTGAAAAAAGCTTATTATTTTTAATATCTACACTAATAACAATTCTCTCTTTAGGAAATTTATAAAAAATTTTATGAAGTTCTTCAATTGAATCAAGAGTTTCAGTTGCAACAATTAATTTGTAAGCATAATCTAGGTAAAATTTAAAAGAATCAAAATTTCTTATTCCACTATCTAACATTACTGGTAAAATCGTGTTTATCATTTTAATAATATCTAAATTATGGCCTTTTTTTTCAATAAGATCTAAATCTGCTATATATATCTGTTTAGCACCATTTATCTTTAAATTTTTAGCTATTGAAACAGGATCACTATTAGAAGCAAAAATAGAATTAAGAGGAGTGTAAGTACTCCTATTTCCAGATTTTCCAGATACAGCTGAAAAATTCATTAAATCAAGTACAGGTATTATCTCTAACATTTTAACCCTTTATTTTTATTTACAATAAACTATATTTCAATTAAAATCATTAGTTCTATTAATAATTAAATATCAATATTCTATTAAATAATTTATTAATATAATTATTCTATTAATTAACTAATCAAATATCATAGATGTTTTTATTTTTCTAAATTTCTTAATATTTCTTTTATTTCAGCTAGTTCTTTTTGATTATCTTCAAATTTTTCTATAAAATTTTTATTATATTCTTCTAGATTTTTTTCTCTATTGAATTTTTCTTCTTTAAGATTATCGATTATTGAGCCAGCAACAGAAGCAGTTGCGAAAGCTGTAAAAGAAACTCCACTAATCATTAAAAAACCTGCAACAATTCTCCCCCCTACTGAAACTGGAGCAATATCACCAAAACCAGTAGTTGTGATTGAAACTAATGAAAACCAGATAGAATCTTCAAATACAACTACATTAGGATTAACTGGACCTTCAAAAATATAGAATAAAATAGTTCCTATAACAAATATAGTAGTAATAGCTATTATTCCATATCCCAATCCATTTTTACGCGAAAAAGAAATAAATCTAGATCCAAATATTCGTAATGTGAAAATTAATCCAATTATATGAAGAATAATAAGAAAATATAATAAAGCTGAAAGATAAAATCCCATTTCTAATCCAAAGATTGATAAAAATATAAACTCAAATGGAATAATTGCTAAAATTATTACAACTACATTTCTAATATTATATTCTTTCTTTTTACTACTAAAAATAAAATAATTTACAGCTAAAAATAATATTAATAATAATGATATAATTAAGTCAAATTGTGAAATAGGTAATCTGTTAGCTGCTTGAAAAGGAAATATAGAACCCATCACTAATAAAATTACATCTGCAATGATTAAAAATAAAAATATTGTTAATATTACCTGAAATACATTTCCTAAAGTATTTTTGAGTTGATAGTTAATTGTAACACCTTATCCCATTTAATCAGTTATATTTTTAATATATAATTAGTGTTAATATTATGCTATTTAATAATATATAACTTTTTAATAATATATTTAACCAATTTTAACTAATTTCAGAATGTAAATTTCTCTTTCTAATAAGAAGTAAAACTTGAGAAACCATAGCTAAAACTGGAAGTTCAATTAAAGGACCTATAACAAGAGCTAAAGCTATTAAAGGCTGATTTGGAAATGCAGTAACAGCTATAGCCAAAGCTATTGGAGAATTTCTTGCAAGAGTTGTTAGAGATAAACTTGCGGAATCTTCATAATTAAATTTAAAGTACTTTGTAACAAATTGCCCAATGAAAAAATTCATAATAAAGAAAATAAGTATTGGAATAATCAATAATCCTAAAACCCATAGATTTTGAATTAAAAGATTACCTTGAGATGCAAACATGGAAAAGATAGCTAAAGCTAAGAATATGATTTGTGTAGAAGAAAAGAAATTAAAAAATGTATCTTTAAATTGAAAATCATATTTATCTAATATGAATCTAGCTATTTGAGCCAATATGAAAGGTAAAATTACAACATAAAGTATACTTTCAAATAACATTCCAAAATCAAATGATCCAACAGCCCCAATAAAGAGTAAAAGATAAATTGGCAATAGTATCAATTGAAGGACTAAATTTAATGGAAGAATAGAAGCTGAAAGTGGAACATTGCCTTTTGCAATATCGGTGAAAACAAGGTACCAATCAGTACAAGGAGTTACCATTAACATTAAAAACCCAATCCAAATATCAACATGTTGATTTAAAAAGATAGCTCCAAGAATATATGCAAAAAGAGGTGTCCAGATAAAATTCATAAATAAGCTAAGTTTTGCAAATTTCAAATTCGAAAAACTCTTCTTGAAATCTTTCAATGGTACATTCAAAAAGATACCAAATAACATTAAAAATAAAAATGGTATAATGAAATAACCAGCAGTACTGTTAATTATAGGCACTTGGGCAGAAATTATCCCAATTATTACAGCTAAAAGTATTATTACTGATTGAAATTTTTCTAAGAAATTCATAATATCGAATATATATTATTTATATAATTTTTTATTCATTATTAAATGATTATTTTAAGATTATTTCATTATTAAGATATGTATAATATGTAATGATATTTAGAATTATATTACATATTTTATTATTAAAGAATATAAGATTATTTAAAATTATATCATATATTTCATTATCTAAATTATGTATAAGATTATTTTTGGAATTATACAAATTAATATTAGATTTAAATTATATTAATATTATTAAATATAATTATACTAGTATTGTTAGATTATTGTTTAGTAAATATTTCTATTATTGTTTATTAATATTATATACATAAGTAAATATAAATAATCAAAATTAAGACAAATTCACTAATTAATCAAAAGATTAGTCTTTATTCTTGTTTAAATTTAACTTATTTTTTAAAGAATTTATAAATTTAAATTCAGATTCATACTCTGGAGAATTACCATAACCACAATTAGGACAATGTACGGTCTGACATTCCTTTTTCCCACATCCTTGACAATTTTTACCAATTTTGTCCACATCGAATTCATAGCCACACATTCTACATTGCATTTTATCACCAATCAACTCAAATCATTAAACAATTATTATTATTATTATTATATTATTAATAAATATAAATAATTAAAATAATTAAAAAATTAAAAAAATTAATAAAATTAAATAAATATAAATAAAAAAATAAATACTCAAATTAAATAACTAATGTAATAATTATAATTGATTAAATTAAATAACTAATTAATTACATTTAAATAATTAGAGTAAATAATTAAGTAAATATTAAAGTAAATACTAAGAAAATACTAAAGTAAATATTAAAATAAATACTAAAGAAAATAAATAAAATTAATAAAAATAATTAATCAAAGTATCTAAATTAATATTATTTATAATAAAGATAGGAATGGATGTTTTATCATCCAAAACCTAAAAGCGTTCCTCCTTGATATATTATGAAAGATACAGTGTAAGCAGTTACAGTAGTAACAGCTACCATGAATAATGGCCATCTCCAAGAGTTTGTTTCTTGTTTTACTGTACCGATAGCTGCAAAACATGGAACATATAACAATACAAATACCATAAATGTATAAGCTGTTAAAGGAGTAAACAATCCATGCAGGGCCGCCGTTATACCTCCACCTTCTTCAGCTACTCCAAACAATGAACCAAATGTTCCAACAACCACCTCCTTAGCTACAACTCCAAAAATTAGAGCTACAGCAGGTTGCCATTCTCCAAAACCAAGAGGAGCGAATATTGGAGATATTGCTGTTCCAACTTGACCGATTACACTCTCTTGAGTACCATAATCAACACCAATAGGGACACTACTAAGTATCCATACAACTACAGACGCTAAAAGAATGATTGTCCCTGCTTTTCTAATAAATCCATAACATCTTTCCCAAGTATGTATCAATACTCCTTTTACAGAAGGTAATTTATAAGAAGGTAATTCCATTACAAAAGGACTTGTCATACCTTTAAATGTAGTACGTTTGAGGATTGCAGCAACTAAAATAGCTACAGCAATTCCTAAAAGATATAATGAAAATATAACTTCTCCTTGATAAGCTGTAAAAAATGCTGCTACAAACAATGCATACACAGGCAATCTCGCAGTACAAGACATAAACGGAACAATCATCATTGTTAATAGCCTATCTCTTTCATGTTCCATAGTTCTTGTAGCCATTATTCCAGGAACACCACAACCAAATCCTAAAATCATTGGTATAAATGATTTTCCATGTAAACCAACAAGTTTATGCATGATTTTATCCATTACAAAAGCAGCTCTTGCAAGATATCCTGAATCTTCCAATATACTAATCATTAAAAACATCAAAAAGATAATCGGTAAGAATGTTAATACTCCACCTACTCCACCAATGATACCGTCAACAAGTAGAGATGAAAACCAATTTTCACCAAAAACAGTTAAAACACCATTTCCTAACAACCCAAACCCTTGATCAATTAAATCTTGGAAAGGCGCCCCAATAGTAAAAGTAATTTGGAATATTAACCACATAATAGCAAGAAATACAGGTAAACCTAAGAATCTATTAGTAACAAACTTATCAATTTTTTCAGTGATTGTAGTTTTTTCTATTTCTGGTTTTGTAACAGATTCCTTAATCAAACCATCAATAAAAGAATACCTATAATTAGCTATTACTTCTTCAGTAGATTCTCCAAAAACGTCTTGAAAATGTTTTTTTAGTTTTTCTACTTCATTGAATATTTCTATAAAATTTTTAGCAGACTTAACCTTTTCAATGATAATATCATCATTTTCAAGAAGTTTAATAGCAGTCCATACAGAAGGAACATCGAGTAATTCTTTATTTTTTTCTATAAGATGTTGAAGTTCCTCAAGATGTTCAGATAATTCAGTTCCATAAACTAACTTTTTACTACTATCTATAGGATTTTTTGCTGCATTTTTAATAGTATTTAATAATTCTTCTTTTCCAGTATCATCTCTTGCTTCAATTTCAACAACAGGTACTCCCAATAACTCAGATAATTCTTTTACATTAATAATATGTTCATTTCTTTTAGCAAATTTATTCATATTAAGAGCAATGACTAAATTTGCACCAAGTTCCATCATCTGAGTAGTTAAGTATAAATTTCTTTCTAAATTTGTTGCATCAACAACATTAACAATTACATCAGAATTTTCATCTACAATAAAATCTCTAGAAACAATTTCTTCAATAGAATGAGCACTTAAAGCATAGTTTCCAGGAAGATCTATTATATCCATCCTAACATCTTTGAAATTTAAATGACCTTCAGCTTTTTCTACAGTTTTTCCAGGCCAATTACCAACGTGTTGACGCAGTCCAGTTAACTGATTAAACAATGTTGTTTTACCAACATTTGGATTTCCAGCTAATCCAATATTTATATTCTCTGCCAATTTTCCACCCTTAACTTAAATAACAAAAATTATAGAAAATAAGTTGCAATTAAATAATTAAATTAAAGCCAATCAAAAGTAGCTAATCTCAATCAAAGATTAGTACACTATTATAAATCAAGTAGTTAAAATAAAATATTACAATGAAATATTACAATGAATAATATAATCAAAAATATAAATATAAATATAAATATAAATATAAATATAAATATAAATATAAATATACTATAATTATAATTAAAAATTATAAATCTATACTATAAATATAATATAAATATAATAATTGTAAATGTAATATAAGCAAATCAAAATAATTTTAATTATAATCTATTTTTGAATATTAACTATAATATTAATTTTTAATACTAATTCATAATTTGAACTTTAATATTTTCTGCTTCATTTTTACGAAGACATACTGAATATCCTTTTAATCGAAGCTTTATAGGATCTCCCAAAGGTGCAACTTTTTCCAAAGTAATTTCTGAACCTTTAACAAATCCCATGCCTAATAGATGTCTTTTTAATTCAACATCCCCCTTATCTGAAAAAGAAATAATAGTTCCTTTCTCACCATTTTTCAATTCGTTTAAAGATTTTATAGAATCAACTTTTTTATTTTCCATTTTTTCACCTTTGAATCCATTTTAATAATTTATATAGTAATAAAAATTTTATGATATTATACTAATTTTAATTAATAATATCAATATAAAAATTTAGGTATGCCTAAATTGAAGTTTATATTTATAAAATTTTAAATAAAAATCTATATTTAGGAATGCCTAAACTCAATCTTATATTAATAACATTTACTATATAAATCTTTAGGTATAATTAGGTATAAAAAAATTTTATAATTATAAAAAATTTATTTATTATATAAATTTTATAAAAATTTTAGATATTATATTGAATTAATATATAAAATTTTGAAATTATAGTAAATTCATATAATTATATATAATTAAAAATTTAGGTGAACCTAATCTATTCATAATATATACATTCGAGTATATAAATGTTTAGGTTTACCTAAACTTTTAAGTTAGTATATATTATAAAAAAATAAAAATTAAAAAATTAAATTATTAAATTAATTAAATTAAAAAGCTAAATTAAAAAATTCAAATAAAATGAATTAATAATCTTAACCATTAGTGTAATCAAGCTTACCTTGATTATATAATGTTTGTAAACTAGATAAATGGCTAATTTCATATGGATAATATCTGTTAGATAAAAATGGCCAAACTAATCCTTTCATAATATAGTAATAAGCACCGAATCTACCATATTCTTTCCAAGTAATTTGAGTATAAAGTGGAAAACCACATCCCGGATTAGTGAAAGGACTTCCAGTCCTTACAGTTCCATGGAAAAACATAGGAATTGGACCTTCTTGCCCACGATTTTGTGCTTCACTATCAACATAAGCTAAAGCTTCATCAAGAGTCTGGAAAGATATTCCATCTGCACGATAAGTATATCTATCCTTAGGGATTCCAAAGAAAAATGTACTTATAGCTTCTCCCCAATCAACATAAGTTTTATACGTCGAAGGATCTACAAATGCTAATTCAAGTACTGAAACCTCTCCCGAAGATGATAAAAAGCTATCCTGATCAAAATGACGATAATTAGAATCTCCACCATAGTGAACTACAAGAACACATTTAGAACCAGTCTTAGCTGCAAATTCACCAAGAACTTCTGCATTTCCATGATTAGGAAACATATCTGGATTTCCTATTTTAGTAATAGTAAGTCTTCCAACTGGTTCAACCAGGCTAATTTGTGACATTCCCCACAAATAGGCTCCAAAAATTAGAATAAGAGCTATAATGATTGTAATTAAAGTAGATCTTTTCATCTTATCACAAAATTATTAAAATCAAAATTATAAATAAAATTTAACAGTCATACATTATATTATTTACTTTATATGAGACATGATCAATTATATAACAATATAACTTTCTAAGTTCTAGTATAAAAAATTTTAGATTCAATAGAAAATAGATTTAATAAAAAATAATAAAAAAATTCAGATATTATATTATAAATATCATAAAAAAAATATTTTATTAAAAAATGCAAGAAATTCAATATAAAGCCCATAGAGAAGAAAATATAATTAAATCTAAAAAAATAAATTTAATTAATATAAGATAGGGTAAAAAATACCCAATCTAATATATAATTAATTAGTTCTTTAAGGATAAACTAAGGAGTGGACCCTCATATATATTATTAACTTCATAGTATTTAAAGTTTACTTGAAATTTTATAAAGTAAAATTGATAATTATAAAATAAAGTTGAATTTAAAACATACTAATTTAAAAATTAAATAATGATAAATAAAAAGAAAAAAGAAATAATAAAGACATATAACCAGATAATAAAAAAATATAAAGAATATAAAGAACTAAAAAGACTAAAAATATGGATAATATAAAAAAAGGAATAAAAAATAAAAGAAAATAAGGATAAATATTATAATAAAAATAATTATATAAAAAACTAGATATAAAAGAGATAGAAATAGAATTATTCTCTATAATTTTCATCAATAAACTCATCTAATTTAGTATAAGCTTCTTCAATAGCTAATTCAATATCATCATTTTTAATATTTGAAAGTTCATCAAGAGCTATATCAACATCAATATTAACATCAAGTTCTTCATCATCATAAGTCGCATTAATTTGCAAATCTAAATCTAATACTTCTTTTGATGGAACTTTAGCTAAAATAATATCATTAGCAATATCTGAAAAATATTCCGAAATAGTATCTAAGTCTTCTTGAGTTAATTTTTTAAGTTTGTTCAAAATAAAACACCCAAATTAAAATTAAATTAAAATTAAATTAATAAAAATTATATAAAATTATATAAAATGAGATAATAATTAAATAATAATTAACTACTAATTAAATAAAATTAAATATGAATTAAACAAAAGATTAACTAAATTAAAATTAAATAAAAATTTAATAATAATTTAAGATAATACAAAACTTAATTAAAGCAAAATAGAAAAATTGTCAATAAATACTACAAGTACTTATTGAGCTTGATTTTGCATAGATTCTTGGATAGAAGATTGCATTTCTTGAAGTTTCTTCATGACTCTTTCTTCTTGACGAGCCATTGTTTTTTCTCTTAGTTTAAGAGTTTCGAGTTTTTCTTCAAGCTCTTCATTAATCTCATTCCTATTAACTTTTATAAGTAAATTTCCAGCTGTTTTAAATACTTCTGTATTTTCATCAGTTTTTTTCAATTCTTCAAGAGCACTTTCAGTTTCTTGAATTTGAATATCTACATTTTGTTTTTGTACAGTTACAGCTTGAGCTTGTTGTTGTAATTGTTGAAATTGATTTAATTGATGTTGTATATTTTGAGGTACTTCCATATTTTCACCATTTTGATAAATTTTTTATAATATTATTTAAAATTAATATTATTTAATAATTTTTTTATTTTTATAAATCTAAAGAATATATTTTAAAGAATAATCCTATAAAATATTTTTTAATTGTATTATAAATTTCTAAATAAATATATAAGAATTATATTAACAAAAATATATTTTTTATAGTATTTATTATTATCTACTTCAATATCTACTTAAATTATCTGATAAAAAATAATTTCTTTTTAATATTTTTTTATTAATATAATAATTATTACGCTAAATCAGCTATTTCAACAGATAACATGATCCATTTAATAGCTGAATTTATAGAAGCTCTAAAAGAAGTTGAATCTTCAGATTCAATCTCTACAATAAGTTCAGACCCATATAATTCAAGAGTCATATGGGATCTATAATCAGGAGAGTTTTTAAATTCTAATAAAACAGATTCATGAACTATTTTAGCTAATTTTTGATCTTCAAGATCAATGATTATTTTACTTTTAACAGAATTTAAAGCATTGTAAAAACCATTAGAATTTGTATTTGTATTAGTATTAAAAATAATAATACCTCCTATAAACAATAGAATTAATCAGCTAAAACTTTTCTAACATTAATTTTAAGCCCAGTATCTTTGCCAAACTTATTATAAAAGTGAATAATAGCTATTTTTTTCTCATATTCTTCAATATCTTCACTATACTCTTTTTCTATTTTTTCAACATGAATAAAATTTTCTTTAGGACTAGATTTATGATTTAAACTAATATCATTATTGATAGGAAATATATCTTTAAGAATATTGAATTCCGGCAAATCAGATTTAAAAGTAATTTCATCAGTTTTTATATTTAAACGCTGATTAGTTGTATTTACTGAACCCATAATTACTAATAACTCATCACCATCATTAGAAAGAAATGTGATTTTACTTGGGTTTCCTTTCATTTCATATACTAGAACAACAAAATCAGAGCCCAATTTTGCAGATTTAAGTTGTAGCTCTCTCAGGCTCATTTTTCCACGATTAATATATTGACAATCAAGAGCATGAGATAAATTCTTACAAAAAGCACGAGTTTTAGATGAAGGTTTCCTTGAAGTTGAAATTAGCATATAAAAACCACATAAACATTATATAAAAGATGAAAATCAAATTATTAAATATAAATACTAAACAAATACTAAATAAATACAAATAAATCATTATAGATTATCAAAAAATTTAATATATCATTATAATCTTTAATAAAATATTAAATATAAAAATAAAAAGTCACAGATAGATGATTTCTAATTATAACTAATTAAATATAACAAATTAAAATATAACAAATTAAAAATTTCTAAAAAAGTTAAATTGAAAATAATCTAACTAATTAATAATTAGAAAATATATTCTATTTATAAAATAAAAGAAAATTAAATAAAAATAGCTAAAAAATATCAATAGCTATAAAATTATCTTGCTTTAATATTTCTTTTAACAGCTGGAACCTTTTTAAAAAGAATCCTATATCTGCATTTAGGACATTTATTTTCCATATAGCTTTTTGGATCGATTTCAGTTCCACATTCAGAACATTTATACAATTAGTCCCCTCCAACAACTCTTTTAATATTTCTATTAGCTGTTTTGACCATTGGAGTTTCAGGAACATATGCCCCTCCTGTAAAAACTACACCACACTTGCTACATTTCCAAATTCCAGCAGCCATCCTCTTAACAGCAGGTCTATCACATTTAGGACAAACATGCTTCTTTTTCATGTTTTCTTCAATGGATTTTACAGTTCTTTTAGCTTTTCTTCCGTATCTTGCTCCAAATCTTCCTGTAATTCCCACTTTTTTTGTTCTTGCCATAATATCACGTTTATAAACTTAAAATTGATTATTTTTAAAATTAACCATTATGAATAGGTTTTAATTATATCCTATAAAAAATATAAGAAATCTATAACTAATTATTAGCTATTTTCCTTATTTAGTAAAATTCATATGATATAATAAATTGGTCTTAAATAGTATATAAAGTTAATGTTTTTCATAAAAAAAACATGAAAGATTAAGATTATAAGTCAATTTTTAAAGAATATAATAAAAATCAATTTATATAAATTTAATAGAAAATAAAAATAAAAGTTTAGATTTATTTTAAAATTTAATTAGGTTCAATTAAATGTAATTAGATTTAATTGATTTAATTAAAATTAATTAAAAAAATAATGTAAAAATAATAATATCTAAATAATAAATAATTAAAACAATTAATTAACATTAACAAGGTTAATTTAAATTAATTTAAATTAAATATAATAAATTATAATTAATTAAGATTAATTAAGATTAATTATAGATTATTTATTAGACATTAATTATTATTAAGCATTATTAACTTTTTCTATTAAATCTGGGACTTTAGAGTAAGCTGTTTTTACAGCACCTAAAATATCCTCTTTAGTTAATGGCTTATCTCCGCCTTTTTGCATAGCACAAATACTACCTTCTTCAGTTATTCCAATGGAAAGCCTTGCATCTAATATAGCTTCTTCTTCCAAAGCAGGGTCTAAAACCATATTATTTCCAATTTTAACAAAAGTACACATAGCTTCCTTAGTCCGAAGAGGCAAATCAATAGTGGATTCTTCATCAATAACTAACTCATCATCAACCATTTTAGCAACAGGGATTTTAGTATTTTTAAGTGCACTCATAACAGCTAAAGTAGCAGTATCAAAAAGATTTCCATCAAAATCAATTATATGTAAATCAATGAAAAGCATCCATACTTTTTTACCAGGTTCAATACATAATTTTTCAAGATCAACCATTTCACTTTCACGAATTCCTCGATCTACAACACGTGCAAGTTCAACAGAAGCTTCGCTTGGAGGACCTGGTTCAAAACTTGGATCAGCCATAGGTAACATTTCACCATTAGTCATTAAAACTCCAACATCAGGAGTGTCTGGGAAAGGTTCGCCAATTGTAGGTTTTATACCAACAATAACTTGACTATTTCCTATTTTAACTCTTGCAGAACCCTCTGCTTTTGAAATAACTCCAGTTTCAACAGTGATATCTCTGTATTCATCAAGAGCCCTTCCATCTTCTCTTTCATTATTGTTAATAAGGTCTGTAATACATTCTCTTGTAATTTCAGGTATAATATTCATAAAAATTCCTCACATTAAATCAAATAGCTACCATCTCTATTCAGATCCTGCATCTTGAGCATATCTAGTTTTGAGAGCTTCAACTTGAACCTTATTTACTTCTCTACAACCGTCCATAGCTAATTCAAGAGCTTTTTCAAATTCCTCTTCAGTTAAATCACCATCACTTTGAAGTAATGTGATTTCTTCAGTTCTTGGCATCATAGCTATTGGAACATCAGCTTGACCTTCTTTATCCTCTTTTTCAGATAAATCAAGGACTATTTCATCATTAACTTTACCTGCAGCACAACCAACCACAAGATCTTTCATAGGAATTCCTGCATCAGCTAAAGCTACAGATGCAGCTGTAATACCTGCACATCTAGTTCCACCTTCAGCTTCTATTACTTCTATGAAAACATCTACCATTGATCTTGGGAAACCTTCTAACATTAATGAAGGCCTAAGTGCTTCAGCTGTAATCTTTGATATTTCAGTTGATCTTCTATCCGGACCTGGTCTTTTTCTATCATCGACTGAAAATGGCGCCATATTATATCTACATCTAATAACTCCAGTATTAGGTTTTAACAATCTCCTAATATAAGATTCTCTAGGCCCATAAACAGCTACTAAAACTTTATTTCCACCGACTTCCAAATAAGCAGATCCATCTGCTCTTTCTAATACTCCTGCTTCAATTTTTAAAGGACGAATTTCATCAAAAGCTCGCCCATCATCCCTTTTTTCGTTCTTAGTGATAAGAATCACCTCTAAATTAAAATTATAGTTTATTTAAATTTATATATAGTATAACTATTTGATATAAATATTTATTAATATAAAAATTTTATTAAATTGCATCAACTCTTTCTCTTCCAAGTAGTAACTGGTTTTAACTTATTGTTCTTATTTTCAGAACTATTAGAAGAATTTGAAATGTTTAAAATAGGAGAACTATTATTATCTTGATCGATTTCTCCCAAACCTGAGTTTTTACTGGTATTTTGAGCTTTCAAATGATTAAATGTGTCTAAATAACTAGTTTTTTGCTTTTTAGATATGTTATCATCTTCAGATCCATTTATTTCAGCTTCAATCTCTTCTTTGATATTTTCTAGTCTTGGTTTTTCCAATACATCAGCTTCTTCATTATCAGAATCAGAAATATCTACATCAGCTGATTTATCATTATTATTTTTATCATTATTGACCCTATCATTAATTTTCTCAGTATCATCAATAGACTCTAAATCATCAGAAGAAATTTCAAACTCTTCTTCTTGTTCAGGTAATTTACCATCAACTAAAAGATAAAGTTTATCTCTAATTCTATTAGTAAGACCAGATGTATGAGCTTCAGCTTCAATAAGATTAATGATATTTTTGGTGATTTGTTCCATTTTCTTTTCACCTTTGACCCAAACAAGACCATTTTGACCAACTACAATTTTACATTTGGTCTTATCTTTAATCATATTAATCATAGAACCTTTTTTACCGATTAAACGTGGCACTTTAGTCGGAGTAATATCAACCAAAATTCCTCCACGGAATTTACCCATCCCTCGGCCTTTTAATCCTAATTTAACTTTTTTAACTTCATCCACGTCTACTACTCTTAAAAAAAGAACATCTCCAACATTGAAAACTTTACTCAATTCTTTTTTTTCTCTTCCAAACACTTCAGATGCAGGTAATATTCCAGAATAAGGTGAGTTAACATCTACTCCCCACATTGAGAATCGAACATCATCTATCTCCCCAATTACTACATCTCCTTTCTTTGGAACATATTTACTCTTAAGAGGAATTACACTAATTTTCTTGTTCCTAAGAGAGACTAAACCCATTAAAGATGAGCAAACTCCACTGCCTTCTTTAAAGGTTCCTCTTCCAGAATAATAGCCCTCTTCAGCTAATATTTGTCCTGGAACAACTAATTCTTTGTCTTTAACATGTATCATCTACTATATACCCCCATGGGTAATAAATTATGAATATAAATTTAAAATAGTTACTAATGTAATAATTTGAAAAAAATCATGGCTAATATTAATTTCATAATATAATTAATTCTAAATAAACTTCCTAAAATAATAAACTTACTAAAATAAAATGAAAACTTTTTTAAAATATACAAAAAAACATACTTTAAAAATCTTAGCATTTTATTTTAGAGGTAAGTTTAATATCAATAATTTTTATTTGATAAGTTTAGTTTCAGCTTCTCCACCAGATAATTCACCCATTTTAAGGCTAAAATTATCTTGGAGTCCACCAGGAATTTCAACAACAGCTATCCAAGAACCATCTTGTTGCCATTCTTCATTTAAAATCTTACCAAATTTAGATATGGATGAAAAAGCATTTCCAGTAGCAGAACCCGGTAATCTTACAGCAATTTTCACATGTTCAAATCTAATAGGGATTTTAACTTTTATTGCCTTTAGAACCATTTGAACTTGTTCATCAACAGATTTGAAAGGATCAATTTTAACTTTAGTTTCTTCCATTGCATTTTGAATCCTAGTTACTGGATGAGGGAGACCATTTTGAGGGTTAATAGCTTCTCTAGCTATTTTATTAATAACCATTAACCTTTTTTCTTCCTGCATATCCCTTTTTTGTTGAGCAGTAAGTTGAATATGTCCTTTATTGATTATCTCAGTTGCAACTTCTAAAACATCAGTATTATCAAATACCTTAATCATAGCCTCATCTGAAGATGCATCTCCTTTTTTTGCATCTTTAAAAATACCTTCAACAGCTAAAACTTCTTCAATAGCTACACTATCTTTTTCAGGATTTTTAAAATCAGCAGCCAAATCAGGATCTACTAAAATCTCAAATTTCTCACCATGAGATTCTAATCTAGCTATAATAGCTTCATCAATATTAACCATGATTTTTCCTCTTATTTCATATAAGTTTCTTTTATTTTAATACCTTTAAATTATAAAATCATTCTAAATTATAAAATCCTTATAAATTATAAATAATTCAATTTAGAAAAATTCTATTATTATAATCAGTTTCCATTTCAAAAATAAGAAAATGGAAATTGAATAAAAAGGAAATTGAAAATAAAGAAAATAAGAAATAAATAATGAATAAAAACTATAATCAATAAACTAAAACTAGTAAACTATATTAATAAACTAGAAATAGTAAATTAATAAATAATTTATTCTTCATCTTCTATTTCTTCATCAGAAATATCTTTAGATTCATTTCTTGCAAGAAGAGCTTCGACATGATTAGCTACTTCTTCATCAGAAACTTTTCTATATTTTTTAGTTTCTTTATCAATAACAGCTATTTCAACACTTTCAACAGTAGTTTTACCTTCGGTAGCTTCATACACTGCATCAAGAGCTAAATCAATAGCTTCGTTAATTGTTAAATCTTCTTTATAATTCTCTTCAAATACATCCATAGCTGCAGTTCTTCCAGAACCTATAGCAGTAGCTTTATATTCAATTAATGCTCCACTTGGATCAGTTTCAAAGAGTTTACATCCACCATTAGTTACTCCACCTATAATAAGTGCAGAACCAAATGGACGTACTCCACCATTTTGAGTATACATCTGTTTCATATCACAGATTTTTTTAGCTAAAGTTTCAACTCTAATTGGTTCATTATAAGTAATTTTATTAATTTGAGATTCCATTCTTGCTCTTTCAATTAATGCTCTTGCATCAGCTACAAGACCTGATGTAGCTGCTCCAATATGTTCATCAATTTGGAAGATTTTTTCAATGGATTTAGTTTCTACAAGATTACTTGTAGTTCTTTTATCAACAAGAAGAACAATACCTTCTTTTGATTTTACACCAAGAGATGTTGTACCTCTTTTTACTGCCTCTCTTGCATATTCAACTTGGAAAAGTCTTCCATCTGGGCTGAAGACAGTAATCGCCCTATCATATCCAGCATTTTGTAAAGGTTGCATAATCTAATACCTCTCATTGTTTTTAGTAATTAGTTATTTTAATATTTAATGATAATTTAATATATTTTAATATATTTTAATTTAATTATATATTTTAATATATATTGTATAATTTTAATATAATTTATTAATATAAGTATTATTTAATTATTATATTATTTAATAATTCTATACAATTCTAAAAATATAATTTTTTAAAAATATAATTTAATTAATTATGTTTTAATAACATGCTTATTAAAAAATTTATTAATATACATTAATTTTAAAAATTATAAACAAAAATCGCATTTTAAATATGTTTAAATTAAAAATCCAAATTTTAAAATTAAACTAAACCTCCATGATTTAGTGATAGATATTTTCTTTTTGTTTATACCTACTTAATTATGTACATCTTACTTAATAAACTTTTCTATTGATGAAGCTATAGTACCAGAAATACCTATAGTAGAAATAGCTATTTTTTTATGATTATATTTTGTCAATAAAGCCAAACTCCCACGAACTTTGTCTTCATATCCTCTTTGGCAACGAAGAACAGCTTTATAGTGATAATAAGATAAATCATTATTAAATTGAGTGTTTTTATTATTATCATATATATCATGATTATTCTCTTTATTATTACAAATATTATTATCATTTTTATAAGAATTATTAGAATAAAATCTCATTAACCATAAATTAAATGCGCTTGTTTCAATTTCACCATATAATCTAAGACACCCAAACCAAATAGCTGAAACAAGTTCGTCTTTATTAATTTCAGATTCAGATTTAATATCTAAAGATAAATAATGATTGTTAATTCTAAGTGTTGGAGGTAAAATCTTAAGCTTCATAGTTTATCCTCCATATTATCCTTTTTATGTATATTCTTATATATTTCTTTATCCTTATCTATTTTTTTAACACCTAAAATAACCATATTTTCCCGTTCATTATTAAATTTAACAATATTATTAGGATAATCAAAAAAACATTTATTCAAATCATCTTCAGTTAATCCTAATGATTTAAATACAGCAAAAATATCCCTTGGAGATTTAATATCCCAAATAGAAGAGGAACCAGTAGTTATTATTAATGGAAATCTAAATTTTTGATATAATTTAATAATTTCACGAAAATGAGCCATGATTTTGGCCCTATAACTTAAGTAACTAGATGAAATATCATTAAAGCAAAGTTCAATTGCTACATTATTTTTTCTAGCTTCTTTAGCTAAAACATGATTAATTCCACAAGTTCTTTGTTTAAGATAAGGTCTAGATAATATATCAATCTGCCTATTTTCACAAACAGCACGATTTATTCCAAGATCGCCACCCAAAACAGCTATAAATTTAGTTTTTTCCCTATACTTTCGAGGAATTTTATAAACTTCATTTTGATTTTTAGCCCTGACTTCAATTCCAAATTCAATATATATTTCCCTTTTAGAATATTCCCTTTTATGATATTCAATATCAGTTAAAATATCATTTATTTCAGCTATTAATTGATCCTTATATTTTATAGCCACTTCATATTTTTCAGGATTAAAAAGTATATTAAAATAATCCCAACCTAATCTATGGCCTTCTAAAATAAGTTCTTTATTTTGTTCATAGCTATTCCCTTTGATATTTAAATCATAATACTTCATTAAGAGCCTCATTTAATAAATTTATAGCTATTTCTTTTTTTGCAGGATAAGCAGCTATTTTAATTTTAAGATGTATTGAATCACCAGTATCACAAATTTCCCATTTTTCTTCACAAGCAGAAGTCTTTGAAAACCTAAGGAAAAGATTTCCATTTTTATCTATCTTTCTTTCAAGATCATTAGATAATTTTTCTAAAGAATCTTTGTCCATATCTAAGAGGGTTTTTAAGAATTCTTTAGTTTCTCTCTTTTTATCAATTTTTCCAGATAAAATCACGATTTCATCTTCCAACATGCCTTCAGCTATTTCACGTTCAATTTTAGCTGTAGGAAGAATGTTTTTTAATCCTTCAATTAATTTTTCCTCATCTTCATCTTCATAAACAAAGATTCTGTATCTTATATTGTGAATCATAGTATCAATAACATAAATTGATTTAAATTAATGTAAATTAATGTAAATAATTATAAATAATTATCGATTAAAATCTATTAAGCATTATTACAACTGAGAAATCTATTTTCATCATAGCTTTATAACAATTTTATCATGAATCTGCACTTGATCATGACTTCTTTTTATCATATTATATTGTATCTCACATGTTATTTATAGTATTGATGATTTTTAAATTATTATTTTATAAATATTTAAAAGTAAAAAACATGAAAATAAATTAGTAATAATAATTGAACTTTAAGTAATATAAATATTTATATTAAAAATATAATTATTGAAAAAATCTAAGATAAATATCAAAAAATCTAAAAAAGATATCAAAAACAAACAAGAAGAAGAAAAACAGTAAAAAAACTTATAAAGAAATAAAAAAGTTAATAAAAATAATAAAAAGAATAAAAAATAAAAATAAAAATAAAAACAAGAATTAACTTGTTTTATTAATGTTAATGTCTCTTTTCAGAGCCTTTTCCTCTAGTTTTACGCCCTCTACCTTTTTTACCAGCACTTGTTAAACCTCTAAGAGCTCTACTTTTATGCTGTTTTTCACAAATCCAATTGATTTTATTGTCATTGATGATAGAAGGACTTTGTGGATCTACTAAGATAACTTCAAAGAACTTGAATTTACCATCAGACCATACCCAGTAAGAGTTTAAAACTTCCATGTTTGGATATTTTTTAGCTACACGTTCTTCAGCTATTCTTTGAATAGATTTAGAAGGAGTTATTTTATTTACACCCATACGTTTTGGTCTACGACCTGCAGTAAAACGAGATTTTCTTCTTCCACCACGACGTACTCTGGTTCTAACAACAACATAACCTTTTTTAGCTTTGTAACCAAGAGATCTAGCACGATCAATTCTTGTAGGTCTGTCGATTCTTTGAATTACTTTTTCACGTCTCCAAATAGGAGCTCTTTGCCACATAAGTTCTCTCACATAAGACTTATCTGGATTTTTCCACGCATCTCTAATATATTTGTACATTTATACACCTCTTGTTCAGCCGAGTTATAACTGGCCACATCCATGGGAATTTATCCCAAAAAAGAGTTTTATTTAATTTAAATTAAAAACACATCTAAAGTTAAAAGCTAAATTTAGATGATAACAAGATATTTAATGATACATATATAAAAAGCTTTCTATGAAATTTCAACCCTATTAAAATAAAAAATTTTAAAAATTTTATAAATTATATAAATTATAGAAATGTAGAATAAATTATAATAAAGTAAAATAAAATAGAATAAAATAATCTTAATAAAAAATGTAAATAAGAAAATATAAATAAATTATAAAAAATTGTATTATTAATCAGTAACTTCATATAAGATTCGTACTGCCTTTACAAAAGGAGGCATGCCTGAAGTTAATAAAACAATTCTTAAAACATCCATAAGTTCATCTTTTGTAGCTCCAAGTTCTTGGATGGCACTTTGGAATTGTTTTTTAATAGCTCGATCATCCGAATTAGATGCAGTTATAGCTACAGCTATTAATTTTTGAGTTTTATAATCGAGAACTTTTCCTGTATATACTGCATCGTTTAATTCAACAATAGCATCATAAATTTCAGGAAAATCTTTTTTTACTGGAGCCATTCCTTTTCCATAAAATACATTTTCTTTCATAAAAACCACCTTAAATTAGTCTTCATATTAATATATTAATAAATATGTTTTAAGTGTTATATATAATTAGCTATATAATGACCAAAATATAAATAAAAAGTATTATTGTATGAGTAAAGTAGAAAAAACTTTACAAAATAAAGTTATAAAGCCTATAATGAAGATTAAAAACAATAATGACTTATTCCATTGAATTTCATAAACTTCAGGAATCAAATTAAGTAAAATGTTAAAAATTAGATAAATATAATAATTCTAGACAAATTCAAATTACTAATTTCATTATTAGAAGTTTTAATAATGTTAATTAAAACTAAGGTAATTAAAATTAATGGAAAAAAATGAATCATTATTTACCTTGATTTTCAACATCATAATTAAATAATTTAATTTTAACAATACCCTACTATTATTAAAATTATAAAAAATTATAAAAAATTATAAAATATTATAAAATATTATAAAAAATTAATTAAAATCAATATTATTGATTAAATTAAGTAAAACTTTCTCAAAATTATCAGTGATAACATTCCAATCATTATCTTTAACAAATTCACGACCAGAGTTAGCTATTTTTTCATAATTTCCATTATCAAGAATCAATTGAGCAAGAGATAAAACCTCCTTAGCTTCATTAATATATTCAATACCATGATCTTCACCAAATTCTTTAAATATACCAGGGAGTTTAGTAGCTATTACAACTTTTTTCATAGCTAAATACTCATATAGTTTAATTGGTACAATATCTTGCATTATCTCTTCATCAATGTAAGCTGGAAGAAGGCAAAAATCTGCCATAGCTAAAAACTCAGGAATCTTAGTGTAAGGTTGTTTGCCTGTTAAAATTAGCTGATTATCCATTTCATATTCTTTTTTAATTTTAACCATATCATCATAGGCATCACCATCACCAACGATGACTATTTTCATATTAGGATAATCCTCTTTTTTCTTACCTAGCTCAATAGCTAATTCTTTCATACCTGCAAAATTATAAATCCATCCCATAAAGAAAAGAACAGTATCATCTTCATTAATACCCCATTCATTTCTAATTGCAGTATCATCTAAGTCAGGATTATAAGAGTCAAAATCAATCCCAGCATCAATTATAATAGTATTATCCCTAGGAGCACCAAGTTCAATAGCTAAAGTTCTAAGTTGTTCATTAATTGTAATTACTAGATCAGAATTAGATACTGCTTTTTCATTAACTCGTTTTCCAAAAGATTGTAAGGATTTTTCAGGAATTAATGTATATAATACATCAATTAAATAATAAATAAATGGAATATTATTCTTTTTAGCTATTTTAGAAGCTATATAAGCATTCATAAGACCAAGACCAACAATAACATCAGGTTTAAATTCTTTAACTTGTTTATTGATTTCATTTCTATGAGAATTAGCTAAAGACACATAGCTCAAAATAGGAAGTTTAATAAATCCTGGGCGAATAACTTGAATATTGGCTCTTTCATCAACTTTAGATATGTTATGGAAAGTTTTTTTAGGATATATTAATCCTTTAGAAGATTCTTTCGGCCAATCAATTGGATAATCAATTACATGAATCTCATGACCTCTAATAGCTAACCTATCCATAAGATGATGTTGTTGATGAGGATTTCTTTCTATCCAGTCTGATTCTTGAACAACTAAAATTTTCATATTATCTAATTAATTCTTATATTTAAAATAATTATCTAATACAATATCTAATATAATCTTAATATTTAAAATATTTAAAATAGATATCCAGTTTAATATCTAAAAAATATCTGAAATATTAAAAAATATAAAAATAAATAAAAATAAATAAAAATATATAAAAAATTACAAAAAATACATAATTTAAAAAAAATTAAAATATTTACAATATCTTAATGATTTGCTATTTAAATATTTGAAAATTTGAAGATTTAAATATATTAAAGTTTAAATGATTTAAAAATGAAAATAATAAAAATATTGAAAATATTCAAAATATTGAAAAATATAAAATATTAAAACTCAATTATTTCTTTAGGAAGCAAGTTTGTTTCCATAGTCCAGAAATGAGCTTTTCCATGGTGAATTCTAAATAAAAATAGCTCATCACTCTCAGCAGTTAAACCTAAGTCTTTTAAAAATGGCCTATCTTCTAAACATTTCTTTTTCATTCCAATATCCTTGATAATTTCTGCTTTTCCTTCAACTCTAAGCATTTTACCAGTACCTTCATCTGGTCTAAAAAATGCTATTTCAATTTTAGGATTTTCCTTAATTTGATTAACTAATTCTTTCACAGTAGATGCTTGAAAATAAAAGCCAGTTTCAGCAGCAAACCACATACCCATAGCTCTCACATGAGGTTGATCTTTATCAGAAGTAGCTAACCAAGCTACAGGATTTTCATTAGCAAAGTCAATACATTCTTTATAATTCATTTTAAACCTCCAAATTATATTAATTAAAAATTTAATTAAAAATCTATAATAAAATAATATATTTTAAATTAACAAACAATAGTTCACTAATTTAAATAAAAATAATCCATTAATAATAAATTAATAACTAATAATTCACTAAATAACTAATAAACAATAAATTAGTAATTTAAAAACTAATAATAAATAATAAAAAGATAATTAGAAATTATTTAATTAAATAAATTCTAATAATCAAATTCTGCACTTTCTTCAATATTTTCCCAATTATCAACAAACCATTTATGAGTATATTTTAACCCTTCATCAAATGAAACGGAAGGTTTATAATCAAGAATATCCTTAGCTTTTTCAATAGAAGACAAAAGTTTAGTTTTAGCATCCCAATTACGTCTTGCTCTGTAAGCTATTCCTTCTTTATTTCCAGTAAGAGTGTTAACTTTGTTAGCCATGTCAATAACTTGATTATCTTTACCAGAACCTAAATTTATAGCTTCACCAATAGCTTTTTCTTCAATACCCATAGCTAAGAGACCATTAACAATATCCCCAACAAAAGTCCAATCTCTAGTTTCACTTCCATCTCCTGTTATAGGAAGTGCCTGATTTGTCATAGACCAATAGAAAAAGTTTGGAATTACATTTCTATATTTACCTGGAACTTCACCAGGTCCAAAAACATTGAAAAATCTTGCATTTACTATTGGCATTTCATAAAGATTATTGAAATAGTTTGTATATAGCTCTCCAAGTAATTTTGTAACTTGATAAGGAGTGTGGAGAGAAATAGAAATATCATGTTCTTCAAAAGGCATTTTAGAATCAAGACCATAAACTCCACAACCAGAAGATGAATAAACAAAACGATCCACACCAACTAACTGTGCATTTTGTAAAACTTTAAGAATACCAATGCCATTAACCATTAAATCCTTTTCAGGATTATCTACACTATTTTGATTAGCAAAGTGTGCAGCTAAATGAAATACATGAGAAGGCCTCTCTTTAAAGACTCTTTTTAAAGCAGCTTCATCAAGAATATCTCCCTTAACAAACTCAATATTTTCTTCTATAGGCAGATTCCATTCATATGCAGAAGACATATTATCAAGGATAATAACTTTCTCAGCACCAATATTAGCTATTCTTTTTGATAAATTACTACCAACACACCCTGCTCCTCCAGTAACAAGAACTGTCTTATCTTGATATTCATTAAATTTACTCATATTAAACTCCTTTTCATAAGATTATTTTCTAGCTTTTCCTATTTTTCTAGCTATTACTAACTCACCAACAGCAATTAAACCAACAAAGAATTTTTCAAGCCCACCAGTAGCCCAAATTGCTTCTCCAAAAGTTGAACTTTTAATTCTTCTTTCATAATCTTCTGGCTTAATACGTTTACCAGTAGTTCTACGACTAATAATAGCAGATGCTTCCATTAATTCATCCCATGTAACACCTTTAAGCTCTTCTTGCATAGCTTCATAAAGTTTAGAAACTTTTACATCATAAAGAGAAGATAAAGTTTCCACAATATCAAAAGAGCGAATAACTCCTGTAACAACTTCATCATCATTAAGAATAGGAATACTAATTAACTTATTATCAGAAGTTTCAATAACCGCTAGTCTAGAAGGATCATTTTCATGCAAATATTTAATTTTTTCTTTAGAATGCATAATTTCAGATACTTTATTCACTCCATCTCTCAAACCACGAGTAATATCTAAAGAAGTTAACCATCCCTGAAGTTTCAAATCTTGACTCACAACTGGTGTAGTAAATCTTCTTGATTTCTCCATCTTTATAGAAACATCTACAATTGTGTCTTCTGGATATACATAGATGAAATCTTTATCCATCATTTCTTTTACTTTCATAAAAATTCCTCAAATAACTGTAATATATAAACTTTATATAATTTTAATAAAAATCTTAATAAAATCTTAATATAACCTTAATATAACCTTAAAATAGCCTAATATAGACTTAATATAGCCATTATTATAACCTTAAATATAACATTAATCATTAATTGCAATTAATTAACTTCACTATTAATATTATCAATCAGTAGATAAATTTTTTAAACTTAATGCATTTACAGGACATTTACTAGAACAAACATTGCACTTAATACATTTTTCATCGTCTAAAATCACTTTATCTCCTTCTAGCTTGATTGCATCGACAGGACATGTTTCTTCACATAAAAAACATTGCACACAAGCATCTTGATCAATACAAAGACTTTTAGTTACAAAAATAGGTCCTAAAACCCTTTCTAAAGTTATACCATTATTGGGACAAAGGTTTGCACAAGACCCACAACCTACACAGAGTTTTTCTTCTATATAAGGATATTTTTCATTTTCAAGATAAGGATAACTAGTGTTATCAGCTGCTTCAATTATTGATTTGTCTTTAAGAGTAATAGCATTAGTTGGACAGAATTTAATGCAATTTTTACAGTTTTCACACTTAGTTCTGTCAATTAAAATACTATCCATTCTAAGAACACGATGCGGAACTTTAGTTTCTTTTAATTGATAATTAATTTCTTTTTCTTCCCCATCCATCTTTGATTTAGTTTCCATAACATAAATACAAGAAACTGGGCAAGATTGAGCACATATTTCACATTTTACACAATTATCTTCAATTTTAGCTCTTTTTACGAAAGTTGGAGGAGATACTGCATTAACAGGACATTCTTCAAAACAAAGATTACACCTAACACATCTTGGAGAAACAGTAATAAATTTATCATCTGCTTCATAAGCCCCAATATCAACTTCAAAGTCGTCAATATCATCATCTAAATCAACAGATTTGAGAATAACCTCTTTTTCAAGATTTTTCATTTGTTTTTTAAGTTTTATTTCCATAATTTCCCTCACAATCATTAACAGATAATGGATCTATTAATTGATCATAGCTTAAATCATATTTATATATATTAAATCGTAAAGTTAACATTTAAATCGTTGATGAAGATTTATTAACTAAATAAATAATATTTACTAAATAATTAATAAATAAATAATTAATTTATTAAATAATTATATTAAAAAGCATAAACTAACTTTCAATAAACCTATCTTCATTAATTAATTATATATTATTCTATTATAATTATTTTAATATTTCTAATATATATTATTATCTTATTGTTAATATTCTACAATATATTCAAAAATATTCATAATACAAAGCTATTAAATAATAAAAACATATCTAAAAATATTTAAAGATATTCATATCAAACTACTTAATTAAAACATATCTAAAAATATTTAAAGAATTTAGCTCATAAATTAATTATATTTTCATATTTCAGAATTAATATTTTTTTCAAATTCTTCTAACTCTTTTTTATAAGGAAGTCCATTAGTACCAATATTTTCCACACATTTAGAAGCTATCCAGTTTCCAATTAAACAAGATTTTTCTAGAGAATATCCTTTTAAATAAGAATATAAAAACCCAGCATTGAAAGAATCACCAGCAGCAGTTGTATCAATAACATCAGTTTCAAATATAGGAACTTTTACTTCTTCATTATTATTAATAGCATAGACACTTTTTATTCCTCTTTTAACAACAACAGTACCTATTCCATCATCAAGAATATGAACTGCTAAATCTCTAAATGTCAATTTTTCATCTGAATTAATAGCATCAATTTTAGAATAATATTCTTCAAACAGTATTTTAAGTTCAGTTTCATTAATAAGAAGGATATTAGTTCTATTTAATATTTTTTTTAGGAGATTTATTCCTTTTTTAGCGTAAAACATTCCAGGATCTAAACTTAATATCATAGAATCTGGAAGATAATCAATAAGTTCATTTTGAGTATTAAAAGAATCACCAAAAAAAGAAGAAAAATGCATTATCTTAGCTGTATTAATATGATCAATATGAATTTCATCAATCTTTATTTCATCATTAACACCAGACTCAACATATAGTGCACGTTCACCATTTTCATCAATAAAACCAATAACTTTTCCAGAGTTACCTTTTTCAGCTTCAATTAAATTATTAACAAAAACACCTTCAGAAATTAAATTCATTTCGAGTATTTCCCCTTCTTCATCATCAGCTACTTTACCAATATAGGAAGTAGAAATCCCTAAACGAGAAAGTCCAATAATAGTATTAGCAGCAGAACCTCCAGGATTTGCATCATAGTCTTTAATATAACTTTCTTCATCATGACATGCAATATCAGTTACATAATACATTTTATCAAGATTTAAAGCTCCAAATCCAATAATATCTACTTGAATATTATCATCAAAAACACTCATTAAAACACCTCTAAAGATTCTATAAAGTTATATATTTTTTATCAATAATATATTTCTTAGAAAATCAAATAAATGAGATTTAATAAAATAATTCTTAAAAAAGATCTAATAAATTAATATTATATTGACCTAATTTACCATTAAAATTCCCTGCAGAAATTTTTACAATGTCTGAAGCATAAACACTATCTAAAATAGATTCAATAGCATTTTTCATAGCTAATTTAGCTATTTCCATGTCAGTTCCATTAATAACAATTTCAGGAATATAATTAACAGAATCAGGAACTTTAGAAATTTCAGATATATCTTTCTTTAAAGAAGGACAAAATGGGTGATTAGTAGTTGGACCGATCCATGGATAGTTAGTTTCAGTCTTAGAAGCAGCTGAACAAATTCCAAAAGGAGATATTGCCCCTTCAACATCCATTATCGCATCAATAGCTAATTCACCAGCACCAAGTACAGCTTCTTTTGTTTTACACATATACCAAAAGTTAGCTCCCATAATTCCTTCATCATATACAAGTTTTGATTCAATTTGAAAGTCAGGAACAGCTATTGGAACATTAATCATCTCACGATCAAATTTATTTTCTATCCATTCATATCCATCCCCACAATGACCAACTTGTTTCATTGTCCCAATAGATCCCTTAGAATCAGACTCTTTTGGATAGCTAAACATTCGTGTAAATGGTTTTACTAAAATGTCTTGACGAATTCTATAAGATAACTCTAGTTCAAATTTTTCCAGATCATCAAGCCCAAACCAATATTGGACAATAACCCCTTTTCTACCATCAGGAGTTTCATTTTTTCCAACAAATCTTTCAACTCCTCCTTCAATTCTTCCAATAACTGCACCAGGAGTTGAAGTAGAATCATATGCAGCTTTTTTAAGAGTTTCATCATCTTCTGCAGTAATCAAAGCCCTTATATACTTTCCAGAAAAACATTCTGCAAAAGTATCTTCAATTATACCTTTATTCATTATTAAACACCATTATTACAAAATCCATAGACTATAAATTTAATTCTAAAATTAGTTAAAAATTCTTAAATTACTTTAAAATCCTAAAATTAGTTTAAAATTCTAAAATTATCCCAAAGAACCAATATTAAGCCCACGTATTTTTTTTCTCATTTCTATACTTTCATTTATGATATCATCAATATTATCTTCAGTTATAATTTCAATAATAGGTAAATCTTTATCTGAGAATATTTCATTGAATTTATCAATTAACGCAAATCCAATTCTAAAACTCTCAAAAGCTCGTTTAGGATCTGAAGAATATGATTTAACAAATTCCAAAACATAATCTTTGTTAAATTTACTATGAAGATCAATTAAAAGAGAAGTTGCTATTGTATTTTCAGATATAATAGCTATTTCAGATTCTTTCACAGCAGCTTCATTACCATTAAAAGAAACAGCGATTCCTCCATGCTCTTTTGCAAACTTTAAAGGTTCAATATCAGTATGACTATCTCCAACATACATTAAACCACTTTTCTCAAGATTAAAACTAGACAATATCTCTTCAATAGCTTTTTGTTTTTCAATTCCTCCAACACATATAATACTGTCAGTTAACTTATTTATATTCATTTTTGGGATCTCTTCAAAGAATATTTTATTCAGTTGATCAACATCCAGAGATCCTTCTTTTTTTTCTCTTTCAGCTATTTGTGAAATAATATCTTTAAATTCATATAATTTTTCAATTTCTTCATTAGAAATCTCAAAGTTATCTAAATCAATTAATGTGTAAAATGTATTTTCAAATGGAAAACTTAAATTATTACATACAGCTTCAATATATTGACCATAACTAGTACTAACTATAAAAGAATCCATAGATTTTTTAGCTAATTCAATAGTGTCTGAAGCATCATCAATGAAGAAAATATTTTCTTTAGAAAACTTGACAATATCTTCATTAGTTACACCATATGCTTTAAAAAAGGGAGCAATAAGTTTAAGTGTATTACCAGAATTATAATCTGCTTTTTTAACAATATCAACTAAATAATCATCAAATAAACTAATTATCCTAAAAAATTCATCACCTTCTGGAATAAATTCTTTAGCAAGTTCATATGCATTATCATTTAAGGATAAAGGTCCTTCACAATCAGTGACAAATAATTTTTTCAGCAAATAATTCCTCCATAACTAAAAATAATATAAAATAAATAAAATATTTGAATATAAATATTATGAATTGATATATAAATTTATATATTATATTATAAAATTAACAATAAAATTATTCATTATTTAAATCTATTTTTATAGCATTAACTGGACATAATGCTTCACATTCTCTACAAGAAATACATAAATCTTGATTTACATAGATTTCATCATTTTTTAAAGTTAATGCATCTACAGGACATTGGTTTACACAAACTCCACAGGCTTGACATAGATTCTTATGAATCTCAAATTCACCATCCCTAACATCAGTAATATTTCTTCTAATAAAGTAAATATCATCATCACGAATTTCAAAGAAGTCTTCGATTAATTCAATAGCTGTTACAGGACATCTTGGAACACATTTTCCACAGAAAACACATTTTTCATCAATGTGAATTGGAGAAGGAGCTTCGAGCCAAATAGCATTTACTGGACAAACACTAATACATTCACCACATCCAATACAAGAATATTCAAAAACCTTAATTTTACGAATTGGTGGGAAATATTCCACTAAGTCTTTCATTTCAACTACAACAATATCAGATGAAGTAGTATTATCTAATTCTTTAGTGATTCTATCAGTTACATTAATTTCAAATTGATTTTCTGTATTAGAAGATAAAACACCAACTAAATTAGCTAATAAAGAATCGATTTTAGAAATATCATTAGATAATTTTTTAATGTCTTTATCAATAATACTAGAAGCTATTTCCAATGATCTAATTTTGTTAAAGGATTCATAAGCTTTTTTACGGGAAGAATATTTAATAGCTGAGGAAGGACAAACTTCCATACATTCTTCACACCTAGCACAATATGAGGGATCAATATATGGTAATTTACTTGTTTTACCTATATTTATTGCTCCACGAGAAGGACATATTCTTGTACAGGTCATACATCCAATACAATCTTTTTGGTTCACAACAATTGCTCTTCCACCAGAAACTGTTCTTGGAAGAATTTCTCCATATTTAATTGCATCAGTAGGACAAGATCTAAAACAATATCCACATCTAACACATTTATCTTCATCTATTTCACTATGAACTTCTTCACTTCCAGAAGAAGTTAAATGAATAGCTCCAGTTTTACAAGAAGAAACACAAGCCCCACATGCCCTACAAAGTTTAGAATTAATATTAGGAATATTCTCTCTAATTGGGTCAGCTAATTTTGTTTCTATATTTATTGCATCATAAGGACAAGCTTTTCTACATAAAACACATCCAAAACATTTCTCATTAATCTTAGTAAGGTCATTTTCAGAATCTATGTAGATAGCTTCTACTGGACAAGCTTCAAGACAAGGTTTGTCTTTGCATATCTCGCACTTACTATTGTCAATTTCATAATCGACTTCAACCTCTCTTAAAGGTTTAGTGCATTTTTTAGTAGAAACCTCGATAATAATCATCTCCTAGTATAAAATTTAATAATAAACATATGAAAATACTTGATAAACAAATATAAACATGATATTTTTCATATAATAAATTTTAATTTCATGAAAATTTTATAAATTTTAAATAATTTTCCATAATTATAATTTTTAATATATTTTAATAATATGAATTTTAATATATAATTTTTAATATATTTTAATAATATGAATTTTAATATATAATTTTTAATATTATAATTTTTAATATAATAACTTTAATTTAATATAATCCAAACAATATAACATTCAAATATTAGATTTTCATCTATTAGCTAATTGAGATTCATTTAATGTTATTAAGATAACTTTTTCTCCATTAACTTCATCAAGTAAAAATTTAGCTATAAAATATCTTACAACACAGAAAGGACATGTTTGATAACAATTACTACATCTCAAACATTTTTTAGAATCTCTTTTGACTTCATTTTTCTCAGAATTATAGGTAATTGCACCAGTAGGACATTCATCAATACAAAGGTGACATTTCTTACATTTAGATTCATCCCAAGTAATTATTCTAATTTTTAATCTATCAGTAGCATTTTCGATTATTTCTAAAGCTACTTCTTCATCAGGTAAGATTTCTAAAGCTTTATCCCAAATTTCAGATAAAGGAAATTGTAACTTAAGTATCTTTTCAGGAGGTAATTCTTGTAATTCATCTTCTTTACTTTCAATGAATTTTTCAAGAGTGTTTACAACCAATCTTATTATAGCTTTTTGATCTTCAAGATTATCTATAAATACTCCTTTCATAGCTCCTTTGACAGGACAAGATTCTAAGCAATTACCACATGAAATACATTTAGCTTGATCAACTGCGATTTTATTATCTTTCTCAATTATCGCTCCTTCGACAGGACAAGACTTCATACACTTTTTACATTTGATACATAAAAAGTCATCAATTGTGTATTGTCTTTTAGAAGGAATAATATTAAATTCTTCTCTAATCAGGTGATTTTCACCACAAAGAAGAGTTTTTGGATCAGTTGGACATACTTCTGCACAAAAACCACATCTAATACAAGCTCCCTTATTAATCACAGGATAAGTAATACCTTCCCCATCATCATTATCAGCTTCCCTAACAAGTTTTATAGCGTTAGGAGAAGGACAAGACTGAGTACAGGCACCACAAGCAATGCAATATTCTTTAATAACTTCTGGAAAATCCCTGAATCTATCAGGAGTTTCTACAATATCATGTTTAGATTTTGCATTAGTAAACCCCTCTACAAAGGTTTTTCTTGCGAATTCATACAAATACCAAATTACAGAAGACATATTTTACCCTTATTATTCAAATAAATTTTATTTATTAAACTATATATACTAATTTTTTAATCAACCTTTATTAATTAAACATTATTTATTAAATCTGTGTATAAATTTTATTTACACATGTATAATAATATAATATTATAATAATTTTAAATATTACTTTAAATTAAAAATATCTTTAGTCAAAACCTCTTTTTTATCAATATCAACAATAGCAACTCTTTCAGCACAAGCAATACATGGATCTGCACTTGCATAAGTAGCTACAGCATCAGATACAGTAGCAACATCTTTAAGCATATATTTAGCACAAGAATCAATATTCATAATACTAGGAGTTCTAATAGAAATATGTTTAATCAGATTGCCATTAGTCTCAGCCATATAAGCTACTTCTCCCCTAGGAGCTTCATTTCTCCATTCAGCATATCCAGAACCAATATCTACTTTAGTTCTAATATCTCCTTCAGGTAAATTATCAATAGCTTGTCTAATTAAATCAATAGATTGAGGAATTTCATTAAATCTATTCATAGTTCGAGCATAATTATCTCCTTCTTTTCTCCAAATAGGTTTAAATTCAAAATTCTCCCTATAAGTATGATGTTGCTCTCTTAAATCATGTTTTAATCCAGAAGCTCTACCAATAGGCCCAACAGCCCTTCCTTTCAAAGCTTCATCTTTTGTCATTTTTCCAACATCTTTAGAACGAAGGCCAACTAATGGACCTTGATCAAAAATCTCTACATATCTATCTAAATCATTTTCAATAAGTTTAATCTTTTCTAGAATTTGATCAAGGTGAACTTTTTTTGCATCCATACGGACACCGCCAACAACATTCCAACCCATATTGACCCTATTTCCAGTAAGAAGTTCAATTGCATCCATTGCATGTTCTCTTAAAGATAACATATACATGAATAAAGTTTCATGTTCCATTGATTTAAAGTAAGTAGAATTAGCTAAAAAATGACTTTGAATTCTATCAAGTTCATTAGTAATAATTCTTAAAAACTGAGCTCTCATTGGAGCTCTTTCATCAGAAATTTTCTCAATTACCTCAGCAAATGTTTGAGTATGTTCATAAGAACAAATCCCACAGACTCTTTCAGCAAGATATATACATTTTTGCCAGGTTTTACCTTCCATGATTCGTTCAATTCCTCTATGAACATAACCATAATCAATTTCAGCTTTTAATACTCTTTCACCTTGTGTATGTAACTTAAGTCGAAGAGGCTCTTTTAACCCAGGATGAACTGGTCCAATAGGCAATATCATTATTTTTCTCCTCCAGTTTCTTCTTTAGCATTTTCTTTACCATTTGTTTGTCTTCCTTTAGCTGCAATAGCCCCTGGAGCCACAGCAAGAATAGCTCCTAATATTTCACTTGGTCTTGGAGGACAACCAGGAATTTCTGCATCAACTGGGATAAAATCAGAAACTGGAGCATGAACACTTCCACCTTCTTGGTTAAAAACATCTCCAGATAATGGGCAATTACCTACACAAGCAACTACCTTAGGTTCAGGAGCTTTTGTATATATCCTTCTTATTTTTTTAATCCATTGTTCAGTAACAGCTCCAGTAATTAATATAACATCAGCTTCACGAGGATTACTGTGTACATAAATACCATATTGTTCAAGATCATATCTAGGAGAAAGAAGAGCAACAATCTCAACATCACAACCATTACATCCTCCACAATTTACTAAACAAACATGGATAGAACTTTTTCTCACAACGTCTTTAAGAGTATTTAACATTTGGTGACCTCTTATAAACAATATTTTTAAATTAAATATTATTTTATAATTCAGTTTTAATTTTAATTTAACTTTAATTTAACTTTAATTTAATTTTAAATTTATTTAAATAATTTATTAGATTAATTTATAAGAATAAATTTTATATTCATTTTTATTTATTCAATCAAAAGCAAATCTAAAACTTGCTTTTTACCAATTTCTAAAGCATCAGAATATTTTTTTCCATTTATAATATCATTTACTAAATTCGTTTTGATTCTATTAGATTCTTCAACTGTGATTATTTCCATTACATCACATAACCAACAAAGTCGTAAATCAGCATGAAGTTTTTCAGCTATACATTTCGGTCTAGCTGATTCAAGTGTAGCATGAAGAGCTTCCAAACCAGACATATCTAAATGATTCATAAGAATCTTTTCAAATTCTTCATTTGTAATTTCTAATTCACTAGCTAATGGAGTAATAACATCTTCCTTCCATCTGAAACTTCGAAGGATTCTCAACTTCATCTTTTCCAAAAGCTGCTTATCTTCGTCCACATTATCACCAATAAACATTATATAAAGTATTATATTAAATATTTGCTTAAACATTATGTTGTTTTAAACATTATTTATGTTATTTTAATATTATTTATTATTTTTTTATAAATATTATTTAATTAATAAATTTTATAATTTTTAAATCATAAATTATTTTAGAAGTTTTTGAATAATTAATATTTTAAATTAATATTTTAAATCATTAAATAAACAATAACCCAAATAATAGCTGAAATAATTATTGCAATTATTGTTTCTTTTCTCCCATAACCTGGCCTCATCCCTATTACTAAAGCAATTAGGAATAATGCGATTGAAATTATGATTTCAGGATAAATAAATCCAAATAAAGATGAGAACAATCCATAGTTGAATAGAAGTATCCATCCAATAATAGCTATAATTAAAGAAATTATATCAATATTATTAAATACAAATGGTTCTCCATGTTTTTTATAGCTGATTAAAAGACCTAAAACAGACCCTATGATAAACACTAATAAATATATTAAATAGGATAATAATTCACTCATAATATCACATATTTCAATAATAACATATATCTCATATTTCATTAATCATCAGATTACATTGGTTTATAAAGCACTATAAATCCTATTATTATCACAAATAATGTTATAATAAATATTATATTCTCCAAATTTTCAGTTAAATGTACAATTTTCTTTTTAGATTGTAATAATATTAAAGGAAATATAATAATGGCAAATATAGTAACAGGAATAACTTCCCATCTTTGTAAAACTGCAGCTAATCCACTAGCTATTATAATGCCACCTGCTACAAATGATGTTAATACAATAAAGTCTTTTTCATTATCCATAATATCTCCTTTAGTTAAACTATAAACATTAGTAAAATTGATCCACCTATTCCAACAATAGCTATAGTAATTTGACTCATAACAGAATGATTCGGATTAAGAATTGGAGTAGTAGCATTTATAAGTGCTGTTATAGCTGTGATAACTACCATACCTATCAAATACCAAAGTATTGAAAGAGGTCCAAAGAAAACTGTTAAAAACACCCATAATAATATATACCATGAAATTGACTCTGAAAGCATCATATATCCTCTCAAAACACCAAAATGCTCAGTTTCAAATCCAGAAATAATATCTTTTCCTTTAGTAATTGAAAATGGAGAGTAAGGTGATTTAGAAAGTAAAAGTATGAAGAACATTAATGCTGCTAAAGGTATTGAAAATATTAAAGGACCATTAGCTGATTGATAAGCAATAATCTCACCAATATTCATAGTTCCAGTTTGAAGAAATACAATAGCTAAAACTGCAAATAATGGGATTTCAGCTGCAGCTGAAAAAACTGCTCTTACACAACTCATTTTACCATAAGGAGAACCTGAAGAAGATCCTGCATTATGTTCAACTATCTTATAAACTGCATAAATTGCAAAGATTAATAACAATGAACCATAAGTCACTGGACCAACGATAACTGCTACAATCCATATAGCGCAGTACATACTAGCTATAGCTACATAAAAAGGCATAGATGCAGTTTTAGGAAAGCTTGATTCTTTAAAGAAAAATTTCAAAGAATGGAGAAAATGTTGTATTATTGGAGGACCAGGTCTAAGCTGTATTCTAGCCATAACTTTTCTATGGAATCCTAATAGCAAACTTCCAACTAAAAAAGCTATTATAACATTTATAATGATATTAGCCATTAAATTCATAGTATCATTCAAAGAGAACAATCTCTATTATTTTATTCATATATTTTACATTCAATATATCATACATTAATTATCAAATATATATCAAATATATTTATAGAATCAAATATTCATAGAGACTTAATATCCAATAAATGGTTCTTCTCTTCTTTCCTCCTCTTCATCTTTATTAGCTTTTGCCATAGTTATTAAACCTAATGAAAGTATAAATACGGGTATGAATACAATAGCTATTCCATATACAATCCAATCAACTGGACTAAATATTAAAGCGTATAATATCAATAATATAGACACTATTAACAAGATATAGCTACTTATCATCAATTTATTCATTTTCACACCTTTTATAATTTTTTATAAAATTTATTTATTTAATTTTTAAAATTTAAAACTTAAAATTTTTACAAATCATATTAATTAATTCTATTAATATAATCTAATATAATCTTTTTAAACTTTTAATTACTTTATTTTATCTTATAAAATTTTAATTATTTTTAATTATGTTACTATCAATAATAATACTTCAATAGCTCTTATAATGACCATTAAAGAGCTTAAGTGAATGATTAATATGAAAGGAGATCCTGGAGTCCTAAACATCTCAGCTTTTGTAGCGAAAAATGGAGCTATACCAGTTTCACCTGCTATTCCAATTAACAATAATATTGCTCCAAATATCATCATAGTAGTTGGGGCCAACCCTGCAATCACAAGCAAACTAAGGCTTCCAGTAGCTGCAAGAATCATAGCTGCTCCACCAAATAATGGAAGAGATGAAAGCATAGCTATTATCCCATATTGATAAGCTGCATCAAGAACATCTATTTGTTTAACTGCAGAAACTATACCTACATTAACTATACCAATTAATGCAATGAATAGAGTTAAGTTAAAAAGATCACCAGTTATCATTGCTCCAGCAGTAGCTAATCCACAAACAATAGCCAAAAATCTTCGAATCTTAAATTCTTCTAATCCTACTGAAACTTTATTTTCTTTTAAACTTCCAAAAAGTGCTTCAACTTGAGTTTCAGTGCGACTAATAGCTATCAATACTGTGAAAATTAAGACAACTACAAACATGAATAAGTGGAATGGGGTTAAATACAATACAATATCTCCTAAAGGTATTGTTCCAAGTAAATTGCCACCTAATGATGTAATATCCATTTTAATCCTCTTTATTTTAATTATTAAATAATATTAATTGTAAATTTTTATCTTATTAATTTATATTTATTGAGTTTATATTAATTTTACTTTATATTAATTTTATATTATCCTTTTTATTATTCTCTTCTATATTCCTCTCTCATCATTGCTCCAATTAAACCTAACTTTGAAGCAACTTTTAGAACTAATCCACAAGCAGCCATGAATAAACCAAGAAGCCAAAATTGTGGTGCAATAAAGAATAAAACAAATCCAATTATCCATAAACACCATGCTATCCCAGATATTCCACCTATACCATCAATAACAGCGATTGGAAGACCTCTTGCTTTTCTAGAAAGTATATAGAATAATATTCCTCCACCAGCTACAGCACCACCAGTAAAACCAGTTAAAAATGCACCATACAATACCATTACAAGTGCAATAAATGTAGGAGCAGTAGTCATAATCTCCATATCTAAAACCATAGGTATAGGTAAAACTGATGGTTTTTGATAATTAGCTCTATCAGAAGGAGGCATATTTTCTATTTTCCTCATTTCCTTAGATATTAAAATCTCAGAAATTGCCATAATCTCAGCTAATTCTACAACTAAACCAGGAAGAATCAATGCTTCAGCCAAATCAGTTCCAACAGCTGCAACTATAATTAACATTGCCAAACCTGCAATATCAGTTAAAATAAGAACATGAATATCCTTTTTTTGAATTGCAAGACCAGTTAAGCCAATGAAAGCTACAATAATAGATACATAAATTGCAGGATTGTATAAAGATGCAGTGATAGCTGGAACAACATCTGGAACCAAAACTACCATATTATTTACCCTCCTTATTCAGATTAGAACTAACAGAATCATTAGAACTACTATTGATAGAATCATTAGAATTTTCAGCCTTTTTTGAATTTTCATCCTTTTCATGCTTTCTTCTATTCATAGTAAAGTTAATACCAAGCCATGAAGCTATAATAAAAGACATCATTAATATTGTAGATTCTAAAACTGTATCAAATCCTCTAGTGTAATAGAGAATTTCATCAATAAGTCCACCTGGAGAAGAATAAATCGAAGTTCCAAAATATGGGGAAAAAGATTTTACTAAAATTGCTTGTGGAGACATATAAGAATTAATCCATCCTAAAGCTTTTGAATTTTCAGGATATTGAGCTTTTGTAATTCCAGGTTCTTCTAAAACTACTCCCCCTCTATCATATGGAGCAATAGCTAATCCTGCATCCATTTGTTCTTGAGGAGCAGGTCTTGGATATATTTGATCTACATTTAAACCTAAAGGAACTAAAAAACCAACTAGAAGAACTATTCCAAGAATTAATGCAAATAATTTTGGAATTCTATCAGGGTTAGCTAATGCATTCCATAATCTTCCGATTCTACTCATACATCTGCCCCCATTTCTTCAAGTCTAGTTATAGCCCTAAGCAAAATTAAAGTAATAACAGCAGTAGCTGCTACAAATGTCATAACTGCTAAAGTATGATTATAAACAAGAAATATTAATGAAACTCCAACTGCAGCTATTTCAGTATTAAAAGTTCGAACAATAGGATCTTTAACACCAGGACCAGCTACAGTAGCTATAGTTCCAATTATAGCTAAAATACAACCAGCATAAAATAACATTTGAATTTCAATCAAATACATCACCTTCTTGGTTGTTTTTATTTCTATGCCTAATTTCACTAATTTTAATCATAGATAAAAGGAATACAACAGTTGAAATTGGTCCAAATAAAGCAATGACCAAAGCTACATCTAAGTATCTAAATGAAACAACAGCTAATAGAAATCCAGCTTCCATAACTGCAAACATTATGAGTTTGTCAAGAGGTTTAACAAGCCAAATAATACCTAAAGCACCAATAATCATTAGAACTATTGAAACAGTAGTTATATTAAGAAAGTCTAAAGGATTCATTAAATTCACCAATTTTAGAACAGTAATAAATATAGAATTTATTTATAATACAAATATGATTTAATAAATATGATTTATAATTATTAAATTTATAATATAAAGACCTATATTTTAAATTTGTTCCATTATCTTACGATTCACTCCAAATTATTCATTAAGGACTATTTCATTTTCTAATCTATTTAATGTGTAAGCAATAGCATTAGAACCTAAAGTAGAAGTTATAAAGAATGTAACAGCAATTATAAGACCAAATGGACTATTAACAAATAATCCAATAAGTGCTGAAACAGCAAAATCAATAACATTAATGTATAGCATTCTTTCAGCCCTATCTTTAGCTAAAAGAGCCCTTATAGCCATTATGATTATAATTATTCCAATAATCTCTTCTATCATATTCACAACTCAGTTTAATGTTATTAATGTAAATAATTTTATAATAATTATTTTTATATTTTATAATAATTTTTTATAATATTTTATTAATATTATAATATTTTTATAATTGTAATAATATATTATATAATAATATTAATATTAATTTATGATTTTTTATATTTTAAATTTGAAATTAAATTTAGATATTAAAACTAATTAAAATAATAGATATTAAATTGAAATTAATATTTAATAAATAAAATTTATTTAATTATTCTAATTTAGTGTATCTCCCCATTGCTTTAGCAATTTTACCAATTAGTTTAGAAGAACTTGGATGATATAAACCTTGAATAGTAGTTATAGCTATTACCATACCAACAACAAACATTACAGGAGTTAAACCAATGAAAGATGCAAGAGATATAATAATAGTAATAGTAATTGCACCAATAGTTCCAGCATATCCAGGATCTGCACATAAACGATTTCCAATATATACAAAGAAAGCAGCTATAATTCCACCTTCTATTCCAATTAGCATCATACCAATTGAAGCAAGAAGAGTTCCTGCAGATGCATCTGGAGAACAAAGGATATTACCTTGGAAAAATCCCCCAGCTAGATCTCCCCCTCTTTTTTGAATATCTCGACCAACATTATCAGCACCTTTAACACCTGGTGATTCAGGTAAACCAAGGTATGTATCAAGAAGAACAAAATTTAGCCAAGTTATTATAGCAGCAATAATAATTCCTAATATTTCATTCATTTAGCTAATCTCCTTGGCTTTGGATTCAGACTCTTCAAGAGAATTATTAGAATCATTATCATTAACTTCTTCAGGTGGTTTTGGGAATACAATGTCAAAGGCAAATTTAACAAATAAAGCAGAAATAATACCCCAAAATACAGCTAAAGCTAATCCATTATAAATCCAAAAGAAATTTACAGAAAAACATATAGCTAAAAATCCTATAGCAAAAATAGGAGTTGGAAATATTGCACTTTTATCAAAGGAAAATCTAATAGGTTTTTTTGGAAGTGCAGGCAAACCTAATCCTAAAGCAATAACTATAGAAACAATTGCTGCAACTAAGTAACTTAGTATTAAGTATGTTTCATTAGCATGAAGAATCATGATAAAATGTAAGAACTACACCATATATAAATGTTGTTACTTAAAGCTAGGCAAAACCATTATAAATAAAAATATTATCCTATACAATAAACAAAGTTAATTTCAACAAACTTCTAATAATAAAAATATCAATAAGTTTATTAAAAATATAAAGTAAGAATAATAAGAATAATTATATTAAATTACTTTGAATAATTAAATTATAACAATTATAACTTAATTTCATCAATATAATAATATTTCATAATACAAAAAATTTAATAAATAAAAAAACAGGTAGTTAAAGAATATTAATAAATAAAGAAGAATAATATACATCATAAGAAAAATAAAGAACATCAAATAAAAATATTGATAAATAAAGGATTATGTAATAACAAAAAAAATAAATAATAAAATATTATATAATAAAATAATAATTAATAAAATAACAATTAGTCAATAATAAGACATTATTCAATAATAAAATATATTCAATAATAGCATATATTCAATAATTATATTCGATAATAACTTTATATTCAATAATAACTTAATTAATTTAATATTTAATAAAATAGACACTAATAGGTAATCTAATGAAAAATAAAAATATTGTTGTTACAGGAGGATTAGGATTTATTGGATCTCATATTGTGGAAGAACTATTAGATAATAATAAAATCACAATAATTGATAATGAAACATCTGGGAAAATAGAAAATTTACCTAATCCCAATCATAAAAATCTTAATTTAATAATTAATGATCTAAATAATATGGAAACATCTGATTTAAAATTAATTTTAGAAGATGTTGATTATATATTTCATTTAGCTGCCCTTGCAAGTGTTCCAAAAAGTGTTGAAGATCCAATTACTTCTAATAAAAATAATGTTGATGCAACTGTTAAGTTACTTACTGCAGCTAAAGATGCTAAAGTATTAAAAGTTATTTTTTCATCATCATCTGCTGTTTATGGAGAAAATCCAAATATTCCTCTCAAAGAAACTGAACCTCTTATGCCTACTTCTCCTTATGCTGCATCAAAAGCTTCTTGTGAATTATATTGTCAATCCTTTTGGGAGAGTTTTGGATTATCTAGTATCTCTCTTAGATATTTTAATGTTTTTGGACCTCGACAAGACGTAAATTCTCAATATGCAGCCGTGATTCCTAACTTTATTCATTCTATTATTAATGGAAAACAACCCATTATTTATGGAGATGGTGAACAAAGTAGAGACTTTATTTATGTTAAAGATATTGTAAAATCCAATATTTTAGCTGCAAAAAGTGATTACAATGGAATTATAAATATAGCTTCTGGAGAATCCATGACAATAAATCAGCTTTATGAAACTGTTAAAAATATTTTAAAATCTGAATTAACCCCAATATATGAAGAAAAACGTTTTGGAGACATAAAACATTCTTTAGCTGACGTTGAAAATATGAAAAATATTAAATTTAATATTGATTCTTCTGATTTCAAAAAACAGCTAGAAAGTACAGTTAATTGGTTTAAAAACAATAAATAATGACCAATCCTGTAAAAATTGAGAAATTTTTAATAATTTTCTAATTTAATAAATTTTAATAATTAATAATTTTAATAATATTTTAATATTTAATAATTTTAATAAATTTAAATATTATATAATTTTTAATAGTTTATAAATGTATTATAATAGTATATATGTAGTTTTTATAGTCAATTTTATCTTTTAATTTACTTATTCTAATATATGATAAAAATCTAATATTATAATAATTATACTTAAAATAATAATTGTAATTAAATTAATATCAGTAAGTTAAATTAATTATATATTAATAAATCAAGACATTAATTCCCATATATCTAATAAATCAAGTGAAAAAATGAGTTCAATAAAAGAAGTTTTTAAAAATACTAGCTGGTTACTTATTTCCCAAATAATAACTAGTATTTTTGGTTTTGTTTGGATTGTTTTATTAGCTAGATATTTAGGAGTTTCTGATTTTGGAACAATGAATTTTGCTATTTCTTTTACAACTATTATGAGTATATTCACAGATCTTGGACTTAATATTTATACTACTAGAGACCTATCAAGGTATCCAAATTTACCCCAAAAATATATTGGAAATATAATTCCATTAAAAGGTCTTTTCTCTTTAATTACATTTATAATTACCATTATAATATTACTCATAATGGACTCCACTCTGTTAACAATAGAAGTAGTCTTAATATTTACAATGCATATGATCTTTTTAAATGTTGGAAATCTTTTTAATGGAGTATTTCAAGCTTATGGTAAATTAAAATTCCAAGCTATTGGAATAATATTGAATAGTTCCCTAGTTTTAATTGGAACATTATTATTAATTTATTTCAATCTTGGATTAGCTTTTGTTGCTTTGACATATATGATTGGGAGTTTATTTACACTAAATTATTTATATTCAAAGATTCGAACAAAAATAATAGTTCCTAAACTTCAGTTTGATTTTAATTTTTGGAAGAATTCTGTAAAAACCGCGATTCCTTTTGGTATAACAACTGTATTTACTACAATATACTTTATGATTGATACTGTAATGCTTTCATTTATGATAGGGAATGTTGCAGTAGGAATTTATAGCTCAGCCTATAAAGTTATCAATGTTTTTATAACTCTTTATACAGTTTATAATTTTGTTGTTTTTCCTTTAATGTCAAAGTTCTACAAAAATTCTGAAAATCTTTTAAAAATTTCCTATGAAAAATCAGTAAAATATTTATTAATCATGATGTTACCAATTGCAATTGGAATAACAATATACTCATCTGATGTAGCAACATTAATTTTTGGTAATGACTACATTTTAGCAGGAGATGTTTTACGAATTCTTATTTGGAATGTACTTTTTGTTATGATAAATGGAGCTTCAACAAATCTTTTAAATTCATCTAATAATGAAGTTGCAGTGACTAAAATTAATGGTATTGCTTGTTTAATCAATGTATTATTTAACTTTGTTTTAATTTATTATTTAAGTTATATAGGAGCTAGTATAGCTACAGTTATTACTGGAATAATAATCTGTATATTAATGAATTATATTATAACAAGAGGTAGATTCAAACCAGATATGTCATTGATTTACGATATAATTAAAATTTCAATTTCTGGATTAATTTTAACTATAATTTTACTATTTACTCATTTAAATTTATTGATAGCTATCCCAGTAGCTATTATTATTTATATTATAGGATTAATTTTGACAAAATCTCTAGATTCAACTGATGCAGCTATTTTAAAAGAAATTATAGGGAGAAAATAATCTTATAATAATTTTATAAGCAAATATTTTAATAGGATAATATCCATAAATATATAGCTATGTCATTTATATCATTAATTTTTAAAAATCCATTTCGAAATAAAAGCAGAGCTCTTCTTGCTATTATTGGAATTGGAATAGGTATAGCTACAATCGTCGTGCTTGGAGCTATCACAGCAGGTTTGACTACAACAATGGATGATACACTTCACGCAGGAGGATCTGATTTTTCAATTAGTGGAAAAGGCGAATCAGCATCTACAACTAATCCTTTTGGAACAGTTACTTTTAGTGAAGATTGGGTTTCTATTATAAATAATGTTAGTGGAGTTAAAAATGCAGCAGGAGTTTATATTGGAATGGTCTCTCTTCCAGACTCTCCTTATTTTACATTAATAGGAATTAATTCTAATGATACGGGTTTTGCTGACTTAAAAATTACTAAAGGTAAAATATTTAATGCCGACAATGATGAAATAGTATTAGGTAAAATATCTGCAGAAAAATTAAATAAAACTGTAAATGATACTTTAGAATTAAATGGTGAAGATTATAAGATAACTGGAATTTTCGAAACTGGTGATCCAAATCAAGATGAAGGAGCATATGCACCATTAGCTAGTGTCCAAGAGTTAATGGATGATGAAGGTAATGTAAGTATGATTTATGTTAAAGTTGATAGTGGTGCTAATGTAGACCAAGTTACAAAAACAATTGAAGATAAGTATGGAAACAATATTACTACTGTAACTTCTATCTCTGATATTGAAACAATAGCTGATGCTTTAGATATGGTAAACAGTGCATCATTTGCTATTTCTCTTTTAGCAATAATTATTGGAGGAATTGGAATAATAAACACTATGATAATGTCTGTTTATGAAAGAACAAGAGAAATTGGTGTATTAAAAGCAGTAGGTTGGAAAGGGAGAAGAATTCTTGGAATGATTCTTGGAGAATCAATTGTACTGACAGTAACCTCTGGAATTGTAGGTTCAGTAATTGGAGTAATTGGAGTTGAAGTATTAGTAGCATTAGGAGTTTTAGGAGGAATGACACCCGTTTTCACCATAACTACATTTGCACAAGCATTTGGAGTAGCTATTTTAGTAGGATTAGTCGGTGGTCTATATCCAGCATGGAGAGCAAGCAGACTCCCACCAACTGAAGCATTGAGATATGAATAAAAAACAAAATTGGAGGTGAATTAAATGGATGAGAAAAATATCGTAGAAATAAAAAATTTAGAAAAAAGCTATGAAAAGGGACATATAAAAGCTTTAAATGGGATAAATCTTGAGATAAAAGAAGGAGAATTTGTTTCAATTATTGGTCCATCAGGATCTGGAAAATCAACATTGCTTAATATGCTTGGTGCATTGGATATAGCAGATAATGGAACAATAGATGTTGCAGGATATGATTTGACAAAAAATAAAAAGCTTGATGAATTTAGATCAAAAAAGATAGGATTTATATTTCAGCTTCATAATTTAATTCCAAATATTTCAGTGGTGGAAAATGTAGAAATACCAATGTTTGAAGGTAAATTATCTGGAAAAGAAAGAAGAAAACGTGCTTTAGAGCTATTAGATATTGTAGGACTAAAAGATAAAGCAAAAAATAGACCAACTAAATTATCTGGTGGAGAAAGACAGAGAGTAGCTATTGCTAGAGCTTTAGCTAACGAACCTTCTATAATCCTAGCAGATGAGCCAACAGGATCTTTAGATTCTAGAACTAGCCAAAAAATCCTTGATCAATTAAACAAACTCCACAAAGAAAAAAATGTAACATTAATAATGGTTACTCATGACATGAATGTAGCTAAATTAGCAGATAGAGTGATTGAAGTTTTAGATGGTAAAATTCTAAATTCTGCAGAAAATTCATTATTAGATGAAAGTATAAAAATATAATAATACATTTTTATTCTTTTTTTAATTCTTTTTAGTATATATTTGATTTATATTATTTTTTATATTATTCTTCTTTTTATTTATTAAATAAGTAACTATTAAATAATTATTAAATAACTATAAAATAACCAACTAAATAACCAACTAAATAACCAACTGAATAATTATCTAAATAATTATCTGAATAATCAACTAGATAGCTAATTAAATAATTTTTAAATAATTATAAAATAACAGATGAAGTATCTAATTTCATCTTTAAAAATATTATTAAAAATAAAATAAACTATTAAAATCAACAAATCAATTTATAATAATGAAATATTAATATCTAAAAGTTTTAGAAATAATATCAACATATGAAAAATTATCAAAAGATATTAGTGGTTTACAGACCATATTTTCACAAATAGAAACCATATTTTCACTAAATCCTTCATTATTTTTATTAAAAACAGACATTGTTAAAAATGGGTTCCAAAAATCGATTTTATTTTTAGTTGCTTTTAAATCACTATCTTTTAAAGGATCTATATATAAATTTATATGAATTCCTCCAGTTTTATTATAAATAAAACTTGAGAGAAGTGTTATAAAAGCAAGTGGGTTTCTTTCTATATCTTGTTTTAAATTAGATAAAATGTTTTCAAAAATATTTTTATAAAAATTATTGTTTGTAATAAAATACAAATTCATAAGGTTTATAATAGCTATATTATTTCCTGAAGGAATAGCTCCATCATAAGCATTTTTAGTTCTAATTGGAAGATCATGAACTTCAGATGTTGAGAGATAAAGATTTCCATCCTCAAAAAAAAGATTGATCATATTATTAGTTATCTCCTCTGCAGCAGATAACCATTTTTTATTAAATGTTGTTTTATATAGCTCAATCAATCCCCAAACAACATAGGAGTAATCATCAAGAACTCCTTTGTTTCCTAATTTCCCATCTTTATAGCTAGTATATATCATTCCATTATGATATAATTTATTGAGAATAAAATCTCCAATTTCTTCAGCTCTTGATATATATTCATTATTATGTAAAACATTCCCAGCAAGAGATAATGTTGCTATCATCAAACCATTAACAAAACTTAAATTCTTCTCATCTTTAAATGGAGGAATTCTTTTCAAACGATATTCATATAATTTTTTAGTAGACTGTTCAATAAAAGAATTAAAATCATAATCATTTATCTTTTCTTTATCATTGCCATTAAAAACTTTATTATACTCAGCCTTATTAAAATCATAAATATTAATCAGATTAGGAATATTTTTTCTTTCAAAATTGCCTTCACGAGTTATATCAAAGATTTTACAAAATTTTTCTGCATCAGAATTACCCAATGCTTTTCTAATATCATTAATAGTAAAGAGATAATATTTACCTTCTTTACCTTCACTATCTGCATCTTGGGCAGTATAAAATCCATTTTCTCCTAACATTTCTCTAAAACTAAAGTCTAAAATTTTTTTAGCTATTTTAAGATATTTTTTATCAAACAAAAGACCTGCTTCTAGATAAGCCATAGCAATCATCCCATTATCATACATCATTTTTTCAAAATGTGGAACTAACCATTGCCCATCTACAGAATATCGTGAAAATCCACCACCAATATGATCAAAAATTCCTCCATTAAACATGCAATTTAATGTTTTCTCAACCATATTCTTTGCTTCATTATCTTCTTTATAAATATAATATCTATTTAAAAAAAGAATATTTTGTACAGAAGGAAATTTAGGAGAATAACCGAATCCACCATATTGTGGGTCAAATCTTTCCTTGAGATTTTCAAAACCTTTTTCAATAATAGAATAATCAAAAATATCAGAATTAAGACTTTTATTTTCATTTTTATCTCTATTTTGACTTTTATTCTGATCTTTATTCTGATCTTTATTCTTATTTGAATTATTAAGGTTATTTAAGTCATTTATTATCTCACTAGCTATATTTTTGAGTTTATTAGGATTATTCTTCCAAGTATCAGAAATATCATTTAATATTTTAATAAGGGATATTTTAGGATAATATGTTCCTGCAAAAAAAGGTTTTTTATCATTATCAATTATAACAGTTAATGGCCATCCCCCACTACCTGTAAATATCATAGCCGAATCCATATACATAGAATCAACTGCAGGCATTTCTTCTCTATCAACTTTTATACTAATAAAGTTATCATTAAGAATTTTAGCTATTTCTTCATCTTCAAAAGATTCTTTTTCCATAACATGACACCAATGACATGTTGAATAACCAATACTTAAAAAAATAGGTTTATTTTCTTTTTTAGCTAAATCAAATGCTTTTTCATCCCAAGGGTACCAATCTACGGGATTATAAGCATGCTGCAAAAGATAGGGAGAAGTTTCATTTATCAAATTATTTGGTTTTTTAGCATTTTTTTCTTTATAAATATTGTTTAAATTCATTCAAATCCCTTTTTATATTTTAAATACTATTTAATTAATTTAAATAAAAAATAAATAAAATTTTTATTAGATTGTGATTTTTTATCCTCATTTCTATTAACATTATCCATAATTATCTCATTTATCTATAATTATATTATTTATTAACCATTTCATATCCACAAAGATTATTATTCTGTGAGAATTTATTATATATATTTATATTCTTAATATTAGATATTATTATCGATATTTTCTTATCTTATTTTCTAAATCAATATTTTAAAATACTAGTTCAAATAAAATTATTAATATATGTTTAGATCAAAGAATGCCTACCTAAAAAAATTAACTGATAAAATACAGATGAAGTCTGTTAAAGTAGGTAAAGATTTAGATGGTAGTACACCACCTTCAGTATTCATTGGTAGATGGAGTTATCCTAAGGTATATGCTGGACCAATGATGGTAGCTGAAACTGGAGATACCTCTATTATGGATTCACCAGAATCATGGATTGGTGAAAATAAAACACAAGATGATATTATTAATTATCGTTTAAACCTTGTTAGAGGAAAACAGCTAATAAAAATCGATGATCTTGAAAATCCATACATTGAAAAATTACAAGATATTTCATTGTCTTCTAAATCAACTGACAGTGAAGCTACATTTGGCAAAAAACCCATAGGATCTTCATTCAATGAAGATAGTACTCCACATGGTCCCAGTGCAATTATTGAAAAATTTAATATTGATAGTGTCAGATGGGATCGGCAACTTGAAAAAACTTATTATGATACAGATTTAAAAGCTACTGAAGCTGTTATGAACTTACATGATAAAGATGTACCATTTTCTGCTATGCAAAAAGCATTTTCTGTAGGAGCCATTGGAACAGGAAAAAAAAGAAAATTAGTTCCAACAAGATGGTCTATTACAGCATGTGACAGCTCTATAGCTAATACACTTCTAAAAGAAGTCAGACATTACCCAATTCTAGATACTGCAAGAGTTTATGAATTTGCAAGTCTTAAAAATTACTATGCAATTATTCTTCTTCCAATAGAATGGCAATATGAATGGATGGAAGCATTTATACAAATTTTAGGAAAAGAAGAGATGATTTTCTCTGATTATGAAAATAATACTGATAAAAAAGAATATTCTAGTGTTGGAGGGTGTTACTACACTTGTAAAATGGCAGTTCTCGATGCATTAGCTAAACAAAAGAAACAAGCTGGAGTAATAGTCCTTAGAGAAGCTTATTCTGGTTATGTTCCTCTTGGAGTATTTAATGTAAGAGAGAATGTTAAATATGCTATGGAACAACCTTACAAAGAATTTGAAGGACTTAAACAATCTCTTGAATATGTAGGAACAAAATTAAAAATTCCTATTAATAAATATGTAAAAACTAGTAATCTTCTAAAAGAATTATTACAATCAAAACAAACAACATTAGATAATTTCTTTAAAAAGGACACTAGGTATCAGAATTAGAAAAAATAAAAAAATAAAAATAAAAAACAGAAACAATAAGGAAATTTATCATGAAACTCACCTATAAAGAGCCTGCAAAAAAAACAAAAGAAACAATGGCTAAAATAGCTAAAAATCCAGAAATAGCTAATGAAAATGATTATGATAAAGAAGTAAATTCTAAAATATTATCTAAAACAAAACATATTGATTGTAAATTAGTAAATAGTGGAAATGCAGCTATAATGGTGAGTATGAATGCTATTGAAGGACCTATATTGATTCCAGATCAAGGAGCTTGGCACGGCTTTAAGCAAATAGCTAAATTTCTTAATAAAAAAATAATTCCAATCAAAACAGAACTTGGGATAATAAATGAAGAAGTTTTAAATAATTTTTCTAAAGAAAATCCTTCAGTTTTAAAAAATAATCAGGAAAATAATAAGAATAATAAGGATAATAAAGATAATAATTATGAGAAAGATAATAATAATTATAATTTAGCTTTATTTTTAACTAGTTTTGCAGGATATAGTGCAGAACAACCTATAAAGGAGATAGCTAACTGGTGTAAAGAAAACAATATAGTTCTTGTTGAAGATGCTTCTGGAGGAATATGCGATCCAAAGCAAAAATTAGCTAATGGAAAATATTCTGATATTATATTAGCTTCAACTTCATCACCCAAAGTAATCAATGTTGGAGATGGTGGATTTATAACTACAAATAAAAAAGAAATATTTGAAAAATCAAATATTTTGCTTAAAATAGCTAAATCCAACATTATAACTAAGTGTGGAATTTTAACTGAATTAGATTTTGCAGAAAATAATCTAAAAAAAACACTTGAAGCTACAGAATATATCAAAAATAATATTGATAATGTTATTCACCAAGATAAAAGAGGAACAAATGTTATAATTAAAAGTAATGATAATCATTCTTTAGCTAATAGTTTAAAAGATGAATTTGATTTAGGTGGAAAATCTATTATAACTAAATGTCCTAACTATAATAGACTAAAAATTAAGGGAGTAGCTATTGAAATCAAAAATATAGATACAAAATCCCTTACAAAAGAAAATTTAGATGAAATTATTGATATTATTAACAAACATTAAATTATTTTTTAAAAATAATATCTTAACTCTAAATTAAAAAATATTTTTTTATAAAAATTATATTAAATTGCTAATTTTCATAAATACAAAAATTATTTTTAATAGAAAAATATAATAGTAATAAAAATAATATAAAACATAATACCAAATTCTAAAAAATAGAGTTAGTAATCTAATCTTAAAAAATTTTATATAAAAAAATAAACACAATCATTAAAAAAAATTAAAAAATCAGAAGTTAGGAAGTTTAAAAAAACTTCCAAACATCAAATTCAACACGCTAATTATATATTATTTCTTATATTATATAAATTTAACTAAGATAATCAAAAAGAGTCCGTGGATTATTAATCTCCGAAGTAAAAGAAACGACACAATATAGTCGAATAAAATAGTAGTAATACTATTTTATAAATCTGGAAGTTCAGACATCAAATTCAACACCAAAATTTATGTCTGACTTACTAAACTTTGGAGGTGATATTTTATGCTAATATCCGAACTTATTAGTGCAATTTTATCTATTGTGTTAATAATTTGGAACATCATACTAATTATCACCACATTGAAATGTGAATAAGACATACTTCGGAGTTATAATCCACGTTATAATTTATTATAAAATTTTTTTGATATATGAATCTTTTTACTATATTTTAATTGAAATGAACATATAAAATCACAACTCAACAATTAACTCAGAAGTTTTATCAATTAATATATTCTCTATTTCCATAACATCTAGTTCTTCATCAGAAATATTATAAATATTCTTTAAAATAGAAGAATCTGGTGTAAAAACACTATCATCCCTATTGAAAATATTAGACAATTCATTAATAAAGTAATCAGGACAGTTGATTAAAATAGCTACTATTTCCATTTCTCCTTCTTTTAATCCTAAAATCTCTAATGCTTTTGATATTTGTCTTTGAGCTGATATTCTAACGCAAATTTCAATACCCAAATCTTTAGCTAAATTTTCATTCCTTTTGAAAGCTAAAATTCCATGAATGATTCCATGCAGAAGATGTTTTTCCCCCGCTATTGCTTTAGAATCTATTAATTGGATTATACAACCATCACAACAATTAGATTTTATCGAATCAACTTTTTTAAGAATATCTGGAATACTATCTATATTACCTTTAAATCCAACTATTTCAATATTATCATTAATATCTAAAGTATCCAATAGATTAAAATTTTCTACATCTATCAATATAACACCTTATAAATTTAATTAAATTAAATTAAATCATTTAAATAAGTTTATAGCTTTAAAGATTAAATTATAAATTAAAAAATAAAAATAAAAAATGAAAAAATATATAATAAAATTGCTTAAAACTATTTTTAATAAATTAATCAATCATTAGCTTCCAAAAGTCTGTTTACACCACTTAAATAAGCTTCTACACTTGCATTAATAATATCAGGTTGAGTACTTCTAGCTGAGATGATTTTATCACCAAGACGTAACTTAACAATCACATCAATCAATGCATCAGTACCACCAGTTATTGCATCTACATGATATTCTTCCAGTTCAACATCAGCAAATTCAGATATTCCTTTTTTAACAGCTACAATAGCTGCATCCACAGGACCAATACCTACACCTGCTTCTAAAATATCTTTATCATCCACTTTAAGTTTAATTGATGCTGTAGGAATAACTTTATTTCCAGAAACAATAGTAACTTCTTCAAGTTTAATTTTTTGCTCTCTTTCGAACTCTAAGACATTATCAGCTATAGCTTGAAGATCTACATCTGTAACACACTTACCCATATCACCAAGAGACTTGACTTTCTCAAATATTTCACAAAGTTGTTCTTCATTAGCTTTGATTCCAAGTTCATTAAGATTATTCTTTAAACCTTTAGTTCCAATGTGTTTTCCCATTATAAATTTACGTCTGTGACCAACAAGTTCTGGAGTAATTGGTTCATAAGTAGCTGCATTTTTTATAACCCCATCAGCATGAATTCCAGACTCATGGGCAAAAGCATTTTCACCAACAATAGCTTTATTTGGTTGGAGATAAACACCAGTAAGTCTAGCTACGAGTTTTGAAGTAGAATAAAGTTCTTGAATATTTATGTCAGTTTCAAAGTTATAGTTATCTTCCTCAGGTTTAGATAGAAAACTATTTTCCTCACCATAGAGTGTATTTAATGAAACAATGATTTCCTCCATAGCAGCATTTCCAGCTCTCTCACCTATACCATTAACAGTACAATGAAATTCAGTTGCTCCAGCACGAATTGCACTAAGAGTATTAGCTACAGCTAATCCAAAATCATTGTGACAATGAACACTTAAAGGAGCTCCAAGAGTAGCTAACTTTGAATAAAAGTCATATGATTTTTCAGGAGTTAACATTCCAACAGTATCACATGCACAAATCCTATTTGCTCCAACAGATATCCCTTCAGAAAATACTTTCTTTAAAAAGTTTATATCACTTCTTGTTGCATCTTCAGCAGAAAGTTCAACAATTAGACCATGATCAACAGCATATTGACATGCATCAATAGCTTGAGATAAAACTTCTTCTCTTGTTTTTTTAAGTTTATATTCAATATGGAGATCAGATGTAGGAACTACCAAATGAACACTATCTACACCACATTCTAAAGCAGCATCAACATCTACTCTAACAGCTCTAGCAAAGCTAGCAATTTCAGCATTTAGACCTGCACCTGTAACTGCTTTAATAGCTTCTCTCTCACCGTGAGAAGTAATAGCAGAACCAGCTTCAATAATATTGACTCCAATTTCATCTAATTTAGTAGCTATTCTTAACTTTTCACTGGCTGTAAGTGATATTCCTGGAGTTTGCTCTCCATCTCTAAGTGTAGTGTCTAATACTCTTAATTTCATCTTATCTCCTAACTAATTAATATTTGAAAAATGAAATAATACAATCAATTCATTTATAAAATATATTTCTAGATTTATATAAAAATTATATATAAAAATCATAATTTAAAATCATGAAATAAAATGATTTAAAATTATATTTTAAAATAAATTATATTTGAAAATTATTATTCATTTACAATAATTATATCTAGTAATTCAAAATTAATATAGTTATTTATAAAATATTATAAAATAAAAAGATAAAATGATAAAATGAAATAAAAAATATATAGATTATGTATAAAAACAATATAAAAATTAAAATATTAAAAATATTATTATTTAATCTTACGAATGACAGAAATAATCCTTGTTAGGCTTTTATGCATTTTAATCCTATGCCTTTCCAATAATTCAAAATCAAGATCTTCTAACATAGGATCAATATCCAAGTAATGAGGATGAGCTATACATAAATATGCATTTTCTTTCATGTTATAGTCAATTGATTCTAGAAACTGGTGGAAAATTTTCCCATCTTTTACTCCCCCAGTTGAAGTAGAAATGCCATATGGAGGATCAGTTACTACTGCATCTACTTTTTCATATAATTTTAGTTCTCTAACATCAATATGGTGAGCTTCATAATCAGATTCTTCCATATCACAGTAATCAAGATTGCTACAATATTCTAAATTGACTATTGTTCCATTTTTCATATTCCAATTGATATCAGAACCAATTAATTTAGCTCCAATCATTCCACCTTCAATTAAGATACCACCAGTTCCACAGAAAGGATCTAACATTAGCTGCCCTTCTTTTATATGAGACAAATTAACCATACATCTGGCTAATTTTGGACTCATAGACCCGGGATAGAAAAATGGTCGTTTATGAGGTTTAATTTTTTGAAAATGTTTTTTGTTTAATTTAAATTTTTCATAAGCAACAAAAATCTCGTTTTTAGTAGCTAATACCCTAATAAAAGAATTAGGATCTTTTAAATTAACTTTAAAATGATTTTCAGTTGTTGGACTCTCATAATTCTCATAATTCTCATTATTCTCATTATTTTGATTATTTTGATTATTCTCACCAATATTGTAATTTAAAATCAAATGTCCTAGTTGTCGCTCCATAATTGGAGTATCAATTTCAACCTTATCAAATCTTTTAATTCTAACAACAAAATCATCAGATATATAATTATCCCATTTTATATCTTTAAATTGATCTTCAAGATGTGAACTATCAGTTCTTAAAATAAGTTCATGTATTTCATGAGTATATGCTAATCTTCTAACTAACAATTTGTAATTTTTATAAAAATCTTCTTTATTTAAAGATTTTAATAAAACTAAACCATTTGTTACAATTTCGATATTACAATCGATTTTTTCAGTAGCTAAAACCGCTTTTAACTCAGCTAAAGGCAAAGTTTCATGTTCTTGAGATTGAATAAGTAATAAATCCATTAATATAACCAACTATAGATAAAAGAATAAAACAAGGTGAAAATAAAAAAATAAAAGATAAACTAAAAGATAAAATTAAATAATCATCTTAAATTAAATGATTAAACTATATAATTAAACTCCACTCATCGAACCTAATATACTTGCAAAAATTATTAAAATATAATAAAATACCCAAATAATTGCTCCTAAAGCCATTACAACGATTTCAGAACTACTGAATTCTCTTCTAATTGGAAGATTAGATTCTTTAATTCTCCAAAATTCATTGATAGATTCTTGAACATTAATATAAACCCAAAATCCTGCAAAAGGTATGAAAAACCAGATTAAAATATTTAAACCTGAAGAATAAGTTTCAATTCTTTCTTGTTTAATAAATTGGTTCATATCCTCTAATGTTTGATAAAAAATTATTATATTAGCTATAGGAATTATCATTAAAAATGTTCTTAATCCAGGACTAACATCTTTTCCAAGATCATCTTTTAAATAGCAATTAGTTTTATAAATCCAATAAAGAGAGTATACTCCTAATGTTAGTAACATCAATAGCAAAAGTCTTCTTATTGGGAGAATTTTTGAATATTCAGTGACAGCTCCTTTATTATTCATGTTAGCGTTATTAGAGTTATTTGAAGGATTTACAGAATTATCTCCAACATTTTCGTTAGGAACATCCCCTAAATCTTTATTTTCTTCATCCATTACCCTTTGTGAAGTATATCTATATGAAGTGTGATTTCTAGATACTGAATTCTCTTTTAACCATTCCCCACAATGTACACATTTTTCAGCATCTGCAGAAACTTTTTCCCCACAATGAACACAATATTTTGTCTTTTCAAATTCCATTTTAATCCTCGGATTATTTTATTTAATTATATAATTATTAATATATCCTTTATTAAAACTTATTATCTATTTAATTATCAATTTAATTATTTAATTATTTAATTAATTATATATTTATTAATATATTATTTATTAAAATTTTATTAACTTTAATAATATTAAGTTTAAGCAAATTCAATAGTACTAGGTGGTTTATCACTTATAGACAAAGAAACATGAGTAATTTCAGAGACTTCAGAAGTAATTCTCTTTGAAATAGTCCTAATAACAGCCCAAGGTAATTCGGGAACATAAGCAGTCATAGCATCTACAGATGCGACCATTCTAAGTACGACTAAATAACCAAAGTCCCTTTGATCTCCTTTAACACCAGTGACCTTAGTATCAGTAAGTACTGCGAAATACTGCCACAATTCTTTATCAACATTATTTTTAATAATTTCTTCCCTTACAATAGCATCAGCTTTTCTACAAATTTCTAATTTTTCTTTTGAAAGTTGCCCTATAACCCTAACTGCAAGACCTGGACCTGGGAAAGGTTGTCTATAAATAAGAGTATCTGGAAGATCTAATTCAAGCCCAATTTCTCTAACTTCATCTTTATATAACTCCCTAACAGGTTCAACTAATTCTAAAACCATCCCTCCTGGTAGAGCAAGATTATGATGAGATTTGATTTTTCCTTCACTTTCAATCCAATCAGGAGCTATTGTTCCTTGAACTAAGAATTTAGCTTGGATTTTTTCTGCTTCTCTTTCAAAAACATCTATAAATATTTTTCCAATGATTTTTCTTTTTTCTTCTGGATCTTCTACACCAGAAAGTGCCTCAAGAAATTCATCACTCGCATCTACATAAATAAAGTTTAATCTATTCTCAAAAGTTTCACAAACTTCTTCTACCTCTCCTTCTCGAAGAAGACCATGATTAACAAAAACAGCTACTAAATTATCACCTATAGCTTCTTTTACAAGAACAGAGCATACTGAACTGTCAACTCCTCCAGAAAGAGCAATAATAGCTTTTTCATCACCAATTTCATTTTTGATATTTTTAACAGATTCCTTTATAAATTCAGATGGATTCAACATAAAATGACACCTATAATTAAAATTTGAAAAGATTTAAATTTGAAATAATTAGATTTAAAATGATTAAATTTAAAATAATTAAATTTAATGATTAAAGTTAATGATTAAATTTAAAAAGATTTATATTATTTAAAATATAATAACAATTATGATTACATTAGGAAATATACTAGTTGTTCTTGTTTGCCTAGTATTGGCATACATTGCATATAAAATTTTAAGATGGTTAGCTCCAGTTATTATTGTAATTTTAATAGCATATTTAATTTATGTATTTTTATTCTAAATTATTTAATACAATTTATTCTAATATAATATTATTTATTATAATAGTATCATGACATACTGTAATGTAATGTTTATTATAATTTTTATTATAATATCTATTATTATAATATTTATCTAAATATTATTTAAATTATAATCTAATTATCTTTTATTTATTAATTAAATTATTATTCATCATCAGAAGGTTCAAATTCTTCTATGACTTTTTTTATAGCTACTTCTAAACTGTCGTCTCTTTCAAGTTCTGCAGCTTCAATCATATCCTCATATTTAATAAATTTTTCTATTTTAACAGCTTTTTCACCAATTCCAGAAATTCTAAAATCTTCTTCAGAATCTCCTATTAAAAGAGTCAAGCCTTCTCTTTTTATCTCTTGTTTACAATCTACTGCTTTTGTTTTTAATTCTTCAACATTATCAATCATAGTAATCACTCTTTTATATTATATCATTATATATTTTTTATATAGATTATCATTTTATTTAATAATATCCATAAAATTTAAATCAAGTAATAACATATGTAAAAAAATTATTAAATAAATGAGTATTGCTCCTTTTAATTAATTATAAATAAAAAAATAAAAAAAATATAAAAAATAGTAAAAATATAAAAAATAAAGAATGAACTAAAGAATAAAGAAAATTAAAGAAAAATAAAGAAAAATACAACAAAATAAATTAGAATAAATAAAAATACATTATAAAATAATAAATATAAAAAATATTATTTTTAATTTTTAAATTTTTATATTTATTTTTGATTATTTAAACAAATTTCATAGAAATTTTTAAATATGAGTTCACCATCTGGAGTGTGATGAACCTCAGGATGGAATTGAATTCCATAAATATTCTTTTTTTTATGCTTCATAGCTTCAATATCACATATATTTGATTTAGCTAATATTTCAAAATCATCAGGAAGAGTTTTAACTTCATCTTTATGAGAAGTCCAAACTTTCATAGGAGACTCAATTCCATTGAATAAAATATCATCTTTTATAATATCAATTTCAATTTGAGCATAGCTTTCAGTAGAAGAAGTTGAAACTTCACCACCAAAAGATTTAGCTATCAATTGATGTCCCAAACATATACCTAAAATAGGAATATCCAATTCATCAATATTAGTTATATATTCTATACTATTTCCAGATTCATCAAGTGATGGACCTCCACCTAAAATAATTCCAATAGGATCTTTTTCTTTTATTTCTTCAGGAGATAATTCATTTGAAACTAAATCAGAGGGAATGTCTAAATATCTTAAACTTCTTCCAATTCTATGATTATATTGACCTTTATTGTTAATAATAAGAATTTTCATATTTTTTAACTCATAGTAAAATTTTGTAAATTTTTAATAATTTTTAAAACCCACATATTATGCTAGTAAAATTCTGATAAAAATTTATAATAAAATCTGTATTTATAAATCCATTAATAATAAATATTTTGATAGTTTATTATAATAAAATTTTTGATATTCATATATAAAATGTAGTATAAATTATTAATTAATAATTATTAGATTATTAGATAAATAATTTCAATTTAATAGTTAACTTATGATTAATTCAATATTAATAGTTAATAAATAAATTTTATTAAATATATAGGTGTATTAGTTATTTAGCTATATTAACTATATTAAATTTATTAAATTATTAGATTTATTAGATTTATAAAATTCAAATTATTTATATAGTACTTATTACATAAAATAAGACATGGAATTTCAAGATTTATTATTTATGATAGTAGCTGTTCTTATTGGAGCTGCAATAGTCTATTTATTCTTATGGTTGATACCAATTATTTTGCCTATTGTAATAGTTTTAATAATAGCATTTTTAATATATTCTTATTTAAAATCAAATAAATATAAAGAATATTAGGATATCATAAATTAAGTTTATTAAAATATATTATATGATTAATATATGATATTTTATAGTGTTATAATAATATAATAAAAAAATATAAAATTTATATTATAATAATATTATAAAAAATATAATAAATTATATTGTAGATAAATTATATAATATTTGAGTAGATTAAAATTAATCCAATTATATTAATTATTAATCTAATTATTTAAATATAAATTATTCTCTTTTTTTTGTTTGTTCTAGGTCTTGATAAGCATATGTAGCAGCTATTGCGCCTTCACCACATGCAACAACCCATTGTTTTACACCACCAGTAACATCACCAATAGCATAAACATTTTCAACATTAGTTCTTTGGGTCTTATCAGTAATTATTTGATTGTATTTATTAACATTAACCCCTAATTCTTTAGCTAGTTCACTTGATGGGACATCTCCAATAGCTATAAATATTCCTTGAACTTTCAATTCTTGTTTTGAATTATCTTTTATATTAGACAATATTACAGACTCTACCATTTGACTTCCTTTAATTTCTTCAACAACAGAATTCCAAATTACAGGTATGCCTTTTTCTTTTAGTTTATTTTGAAGATATTTTTCAGCTCTGAATTCATCACGGCGGTGAACAACAGTAACATTACAACCAACATTATTTAAGAAAATTGCTTCTTGAAGAGCACTATTTCCTCCACCAATCATTAAAATATCTTTATCTTTATAAAGTAAACCATCACAAGTAGCACAATAAGAAACTCCAAATCCATTATAATGATCTTCACCAGGAACTTCTAACTTTCTATGAGTGGCACCAGTAGCAATAATAATTGATTTAGCAAAATATTCATCTTTTGTAGTTTTTAATATAAAGCCATTATCTATTCTATCAATGGATTCAACACCTTCCATTTCATGAATTTCAGCATTTTTCTCTGTTTGAGCTTTCATTTTAGGTATTAAACTCATTCCTGCTATCAAATCAAAGCCAGGGTAATTTTCCATAGAAGGAACCATAAGGCCAGCCCCACCAGTAAGACCTTTATCTAATATTAAAGTTTTTGTTCCTTGTCTTCCAGCATACAATCCTGCTGTTAAACCTCCAGGACCTGCACCTATGATAATAATATCATATTCTTCCATTATATCCCTATCCTAAATCAATTGAAATTTTTTTATTATGAAATTTTTTATTATATAATTTTTTTATTATACTAATTTTATTATATAATAATTTACCATAATAATATAATGAATTTTAGATTAAATTAACTTTTCTATTTCTTCTTTAAGAATCTTGTTAACAATTTTTCCATCTGCTTTTCCTTTAAGTTCTTTCATCGAAACTCCCATAAGAGGTCCCAAAGCACCTAATTTTCTTTCTTCTATCATAGAAGAATTTTTAGCTACAATTTCCCCAATGATCTTTTGAACATCTGATTCATCAAGAACCAATAAATTTTTATCCTTAGCTATTTCTTCAGGTTCCTTGTTTGGGTATTCACAGATTCCAATAATAATCTCTCTTAATGCATCTTTTGAAACTTTTGAATCTGCAAGTAATTTGAATACATCAATCAATCTATTTTGATTAATCTTAGATATATCATGACCCTCTCTTTTGATTTCTCTTAAATCATAAGCTAAAACAGAAGCAATAGTAGTAGAATCAACATTATTACTACCGATTTCAGAAATTATTACTTCAAAATCATCAGCTTTTAGTCTTCTAACTAATTGATTAGCTAAATCTTCACTTAAAGCATATTGTGAAATTATTCTATCTTTCTTAACATCAGGTAATTCTGGTAAATTATTTTTAATGTTTTCAATTGATTCTTGGTCAATTTTAAATAAAGGAATGTCAGTTTCAAGATACATTCTACTAGAAGTTGGAAGTGGTCTCATATATTCAGTATTACCATCATCAAGGGATTTCCTTGTTTCTTCAATAACACCCTCAAAAGCCATATTAGCCCTTCTTATAACTTCTTCTAGAGCAGATACAGTTATATTCTCATTATGAGCTACAATAATAATAGCATCTTCTTTATCAACTGAAAGATATTCTCTCATAGATTGAACTTCTTCATTAGTTATACCATATGCAGGTAACTCATCAGTATGGAAAATTCCAGATACTCCTCTTTTTTTAGCATAGCTAGCAATTTCAGTTCCAAATCTTCTACCTTTTTGAATTTCTTCGCCAATCAATCCTGCAAAACCTTTTAATACAACACCTTTTACTGATTCTGCAGAAGAAATAATTTTTGAAGAACTATTTTCAAAAACAGAGCTAAGATCATGAATTTCATCTAAAACTTTTGCATTTCTTTTTTTAAGCTCATTTTTAATTTCAATTAGTTTCAATTGCCTTTGAACTTCACGTTCAACAATTTCACCCATTAAATCAAGATTTTGAACACCTTTTATTTCACATCTAGCACCTTTTGCTATAGAAATATTCAGATCTTGTCTTATAGTACCAAGACCTCTTTTAACATTAGTACTTCTTAAAACTTGACCAAGAGCATATGCCACTTCTCTTACTTGTTCGGGATGGTGAATTGAAGGATCAGTTGTGATTTCAACAAGAGGAATCCCTAACCTATCCAATCTAAAGTGTGTATGATCTTTTGTTTCAGAGTTTAGACATTTTTTACTATTAATATCTATTCTTTTTGAAGCATCTTCTTCTAAACAAAGATTTTCAATAGCTACTCTCCCATAAGGTGTTTCAAGATACCCATCAGTTGCAACTAGACCTGTACGTTGAAAACCTCCAGTATTACTTCCATCAATAACTTGTTTTCTCATTGTATGGAATTCATCAACAATATTCATATTAAGTAAAGTAGCTATAACCATAGAAAGCTCCAAAGCTTTTTGATTTAGATCATGAGGAGGTTCATCATCTGTTTCAACTAAACAAGTATGATAATCATAAGATTCATAATTAAATTTCATTTTTCTAAGAGATTCTTGAAGTGCAGCTCTGTCAATTTGGCCTAATTCACTTTGTGTAGGCCTTAAATTTCTTCTTATTTCTTCATCGAACTCTTCATCCACGAGTTCAGTAGCACATGGGCAAAATAGCTTACTCTTTGTATTTAGTTGCTGATGAATCTCTAAACCCATCTTTAAACCTAATTCATCCCAATTATTCATATTCATAAAAATCATACCTTCATAAAAATCATGTAATTAATTACATATAATACAATTATAGTTATAAATAAATTCAAATTATCTGAAATAACTCAATAATTTAAAAAACCATCAATCAGTTTAAAAAATGTTTTATTGAAGATTTTTCAGAAAATTCACCAGCAATATTTGTTTTCATGAGTTTTTCAACTTCTTCCAAATTATCATTTTGACCTAAAGCCCAGCATAGTTTAACATAAGCCACTTCAGGAGTCATGTCCCCACCAGATATAACATTAGCATTTAGTAACTTTCTTCCAGTACTATATACATTCATATTAACTTTTCCATAAAGACATTGAGAAGTCATTACAACAGCTATATTTTCATCATTAGCTCTTCTGATAGATTCAACCATATAATCCGGTACATGACCAAGACCAGTTCCTTCAATAAGAATACCTTTAAAACCTTTATCAATATGATAATCAATTAATTCATTGGTGATTCCTGGAAAACTTTTTATAAGTGCTACTTTAGATTCAAGATTATCTCGAATTTTTAACTCATTAACTCCTCTTTTAATATATCCAAGATTTGAATTAATTTTAGCCAATTCTCCATCTTTTAAAGTAGCTATTGGTTCACTATTAATACTTCTAAAAGTATCTCTCCTACTAGTATGCATTTTACGAACTTTTGTTCCTCTATGAAGATAACAATAGTCATCATCTAAATCAGCATGCATACAAACAGTGACTTCTGCAATATCAGATTTTGCAACTCCTACAGAATTGATTAAATTAAGATATGCATCAGTAGATGGCCTATCTGAACTTCTTTGAGCTCCAGTAACAACAATTGGAACTGGGGTTTCCAATATAAAACTTAGTGCAGCTGAAGTATAATGCATAGTATCAGTTCCATGAGCTACAACTACACCATCAGCACCATCCGAAATATCATTAGCTATGGAATTAGCTGCTTCAACCCAATATTTAGGTTTCATATTTTCACTAAGAATATTATAAAGAGCTTTAACTTTGTAATTAGCTAATTCAAGAAGTTCAGGATTAGCTCTAAGCAAATCATCAGCTGTAAAAGCAGGATGAACAGCACCAGTTTTATAATCAATTATAGATGAAACAGTCCCTCCAGTAGAAACAATTGAAATATCCATCTTATTTTTATCTTTTTTAGTGCCAATAGAATCATACTGAATTTTAGGCTTATCTCCTTTTTCAATCAACTCAATAATAGCATTATTAATATTTATACCTAAATTATACCCACTATCAAGTTTTAACACAATATATTCATCATCAGCATCTTCTGATCTATCAAGTAATATTCCTTTATAAGATACATTTTCTTTTTCAATCTTTATAGTATCTCCAATAGAAACATTAGCTGAATCTAAAAATTCTTTAGCTAATTTTTTATAAGTCATTTAATCACATTATAGTAAATTTTCAAATTTAAAAAATCAATATTATATAGAAAATTCTATTAAATAAACAATAATTATATAAACAATAATTTTATTACATCTATAATTTTATTTATATAATAATTTTACATAGTAATAATTCACCATATATTAATAATTCATCATATATGATTTATTTATAATTATTTTTTATCCAATTAGCTCCAGCTTCTAAAACATCTATATTAAGCTGAATCAATTTTGGTTTTGAGGAAAATATCTCTTTTATTCCTTGTTTATAAGCATCGGGCGAAATTACTTTTCCAATTCCCATTAATACTCCAAGAATAGCTGTATTAAAAGCTTTAGCATTACCTATTGATTTAGCTATATCTAATGCTGGAACTGGAATGATTTTTAGATCTTCATTTTTAACATTCTCTATATTAATCAATTCATCAATATCAATATCTCCAACACGAGAATCATATAATATTAAGCCATCTTTTTTAACATCAAGAGCAAACTTCTCTAAAGCTGGTTTATTAAGTGCAATAAGAACATCACATTTATCTACAACTGGAGAACCAATAGTATCCCCAGATATAACTACAGAACAATTAGAAGTTCCACCCCTTTGTTCTGGACCATAACTAGGATACCAAGAAACATGCCTACCTTCACTACAAGCAGCTTGAGCAAGTGTAAGACCTGCACTTAAAACACCCTGTCCTCCGAACCCAGCTATCTTTATATTTACTGGTTTAAATTCTAAATCAATTTCAGTTTCAATGGCATTATTACGATCAATATTAAATATTTTATCTAAACTTTCAATTTTAAAGTCAGATACTCCTCTTTCAATCTTTTCTCTTTCTTTTGATTTATCTCTAAATCTTTTTACAGGAAATTCTTTTTCCATTTGTTCTTTAATGAATTTTTTTGCACCTTCAGCATCTTGTCTCAAATTCGTAGGACAAGGAGAAAGAACTTCAACAAATGTATAACCTTTACCTTCTTTTTGAATCTTTAAAGCTTTTTTAACAGATATTTTTGCTTTTCTAATAGATTTTGCATCAGCAAGAGAAACTCTTTCAATAAAAACTGGAGCATCAAGATTATCAAGAAGTTCACACATATGCATAGGATAACCAGTATAATTTGGATCCCTTCCAGTTTGAGAAGTAATAGTTACTTCACCAATAAGGGTAGTTGGAGCCATTTGTCCACCAGTCATACCATAAACAGTATTATTTATAAAAAATACTGATAATTTTTCTCCACGATTAGCAGCTTGAATAGTTTCATTTAAACCAATAGAAGCCAGATCACCGTCACCTTGATAAGACATTACAATAGCATCTTCTTCAGCTCGAGAAATTCCAGTTCCAACTGCAGGAGCTCTTCCATGAGCAGTTTGAACATTACCACAATCGAAGTAATAATACCCAAATACAGCACAACCAACTGGAGAAATCATAACAGCCCTATCTTGAATTTCAAGCTCATCCATTGCTTCACCAATTAATTTATGTAGAATTCCATGGCCACAACCGGCACAATAATGAGTTACACTAGGAAAACTTCCACCCTTACGTGAAAACTCATCATATAATGAATCAGGTTTTTTAATGATTTTTGTTTCAAATTCTCCTTCATGATTATTTGATTTTTTAATTGTTTTTATATCCTTATTATTTTCAGATCCCATTTTTTCACCTCCAAAAAATTTATTTAATCAATAATTTGATATTTAACATCATCTTCATCAATCATACCATCTTTATAATTAGAATCAATATATGGTTCATCATGCTGATCATCATCTTTATCCCTATGAGGATAATCTTTAGCTAAGTCTATTTTACATTGCTCACATTCAGCTAAATCATATATTTTTTCAAGAATATCTTTAACCTCAATTAAGTTACCACCCATTCTATTAACCAGATGAATATCTTTACAATCAGAAATTGCACAGTTAGCAGCTAACTTAATATCTTCCCTCATTTGACCATTACTCATTTCAACAGAAATAAATTCGCAACCTTTCTTAGCATATTTTGCAATTCTTTTACTTGGAAATGGGAAAAGAGATATTGGTCTAAGTAATCCTATTTTAATCCCCATTTCTTCCCTTGCAATATCAACTGCAGACCTAGCTAATCTACTACTAATTCCATAAGCTACAAGGATAATTTCAGCATCTTCAATATCATTTCCTGAAATCATATATTCTTCAAAATCTACTTCTTTTTCCTCAATTTCATTATATTTAACTTGAAGTTCTTCATTAAAATCTTCAAGTTGATCAAAATCAAGAAAAATTGAAGTGACAAGATTTTTCATAGTTTCTTTATTTCCTCGAACTGCCCATGAGTCATCAGGTTTATGATCAATAGCAACCTCAGGAAAACGAAGAGGTTCAGCCATTTGTCCAAGAACAGCATCAGCTAAAACAACAACAGGCGTTCTATATTTATCAGCTAGTGTAAAAGCTTTCATTGTGAGATCACACATTTCTTGAACACTATTTGGAGCAAGAACTATACTTTTATAATTACCATGACCTCCACCTTTAACAATCTGATTATAATCCCCTTGTTCAGGACCTATGTTTCCAAGACCTGGACCTGCTCTCATAATATCAACAATAACAGATGGAAGTTCTGTTCCCGCTAAAAATGTAATTCCCTCCTGTTTTAAACTAATACCTGGTCCGGAAGAAGCTGTCATTACCCTATGCCCTGCTGAAGCACCACCATAAACCATATTTATAGCCGCTTCCTCACTTTCAGCTTGTACAAATTTTCTCCCAACTTTTGGGAAATATTTTGAAGCTTCATGGAGAATTTCACTAGCTGGAGTAATAGGATAACCAAAGAAACAATCACAACCTGCATACATAGCCCCAATAATAACTGCAGTATTCCCTTTGATCATTTGAGTACCTGTACTCACTGAAAATTCGGCATGAGTTGGAGCATCCTTATTTTCTTTAATCATTTGATTAACCATTTAATTTCCCTCCTTATCATTGTTTTCAATATTTGATTTTTTCCTTTTACGTTTTGGGATGTGGATTTCAATAGCTAAAGGTTCTGGACAAGTATAATAACAGTCTCCACAACCATTACATCCCTCACCTTTAAACTCTGCATAATTATAACCACTATCATTAAGATCTTCACTTATTTCAAGAGCATTATTTTTACAAGTGATAACACATCTATTACATCCTTTACACTGATTTTTATGAATAACTGGAAAAGGTTGTGGTCTTTCTTTAGATTTTGTCAATTTTATCCCTTCATATAATAAATTTAGTAATAAATAATATTTAATAAGATAATAATATAAATAATAAATAAAAATAAGCTTATAAAATAAAAGCTATTTCTAAAAAACTATTTTTCATCATCTATTCTAATTTCTTTTCTTTTAATTTTACCACTAATAGTTTTTGGTAATTCATCTACAAACTCAACAATTCTTGGGTATTTATAAGGAGCAGTAACCTTTTTTACATGATTTTGTATTTCTTTTTTAAGTTCTTCAGAAGGTTCATATCCTTTTGCAAGAACAATTGTAGATTTAACAACTTGTCCCCTAATTGAATCTGGGTAGCCTGTAATAGCGCATTCTAAAACACTAGGATGAGATACTAATGCACTTTCAACTTCAAAAGGACCGATTCTATAACCAGAACTTTTAATAATATCATCAGTTCTTCCAATGAACCAAAGATAATCATCTTCATCAACCCATGCAGTATCTCCACTATGGTAATGTCCATTATACCAGGTTTCTGCATTTTTTTCGTCATTTTTATAATATTCTTTAAATAATCCTGTAGGAACACCATCTTCGACATTTATAGTTATTTCTCCTTCTTCACCAATATCAACAATTTTTTCTTCACTATCAAGAAGTTCAATATTAAATGTTGGAGCGATTTTTCCCATAGATCCTGGACGGGGTTCTAACCAGAGAAAATTAGCTATAATAACTACAGTTTCACTTTGACCAAAACCTTCTCTTATTTTTAGACCAGATATTTCATGAAATTTATTGAAAACTTCAGGATTTAATGGTTCTCCTGCAGTTGTTGCATAAGTCCAATTACTGAAATCATGATCAGATAAATCTTCTTTAATAAGGAATCTATATATCGTGGGAGGAGCACAGAATGTATTAACTTTATATTCTGCAACTTTATCAAGAAGATTTAATGCATCAAATCTATCATAATCATATATAAACAACCCAGTTCCAGCTATCCATTGACCATATAAAGATCCCCAGCTAGTTTTAGCCCAACCAGTATCAGCAGAAGTATGATGTATTCCATCTTCTACTACATTATGCCAATATTGAGCAGTGATGATATGTCCTATAGGATAAGTAAAATCATGTAAAACCATTTTAGGTTGTCCACAAGTCCCAGAAGAGAAATAAATTAAAAATTTATCTTCATTTGTTGTAGCTTCTTCTCCAGTTGGTCTAGGGAAACTATCAGAAGCATTACTTATTTCTTTAGTAAAATTTAACCAACCATCGATTTGTTTTTCACCTGTTTTATCTCCAACAAAAATTTTTTTAAGTGGTGGATTAATGTCCAAGTCTTTTTCAGCTTTTTCAAAGTCTTTGATTAAATCTCCCTCATCTACAGATAATATAGCATCTACCGAAGCACTTTCAATTCTATAAACCATATCTTTAACTTTCAACATATGAGTAGCTGGAATAGGTATTGCTCCAATTTTATGAAGAGCCATCATAGAAAACCAAAATTCAAAACGGTTTTTCACAGTAAGCATCACAGAGTCTCCTTTATTTATTCCAAGATTTTTAAAGAAGTTAGCTGTTTTATTACTGTATTTTTTCATATCAGAAAATGTGAATATTTCTTCATCCCCATAATCATTACACCAAATAAGAGCAATCTTTTCTGGATCTTCTTCAGCATATCTATCTACAACATCAAAAGCAAAATTAAAGTTTTCTGGAATTTTAAACTTAAAATTTTCCTTAAAGTCTTCATAAGATTCAAATTCAACTCTATTAACAAATTCTTTAGTTAATGATGACATTAAATACCTCTAGTAAATCTGATTGTTAGTTAATAATTATAATATTATTATATTATATTTAATAAATTTAATAAACTTAATTAATATAATTAATTAATAATCTAATTATTTAATAATCTAATTAATAAAGTTAATTAATTTATTTTATTCATTGTACAATTACAGCTAAAAATTTAGCCTTTTTATTGTTTAAAGCCTTCATTGCATGTTCATAATTTGAATCAAAGAAAATTGAATCGCCTTCATTGAGAATTATTTCACGATTATGTATATATAACATCAATGACCCCTCTAATACATAATTAAACTCTTGACCTGGATGAGAATTTAAAGGTGGTTTATCATTACTAGGTTCTACTTTTACTGTCATAGTTTCCAATTTTTTATGAACAAATCTATCAGCTAAATTTTCACATTCATAACCTTCTCTTTGTTCAATTGGAACTCCTTTTCCAGAACGAGTGATATTAAATATATGCATCCTAGTTTCTTCACCAGAAACTAAAAGTCCCATATCTACATTTAATATTTGAGATATTTCATATAGAATACTTACAGGAATATCTTTTTCACCATTTTCATAAAGAACATAATCTTCATTATTAATATTAAGTTCTTTAGCTATTTTTTCTATAGAAATATCAGAAAGTTCTCGAAGTTCTTTAACTCTAAATCCAATATCTCTCACAATATCCTTCAATATAAACACCCATTCATTTAATAATAATATCTAATAATAATATTTAATAATATCTAATAATATTTAATAATAACATTATTTTTATAATTAAGATTTAATTTTATCCTCATTTCTTATTTTAACTCGTCTAATTTTGCCACTAATAGTTTTCGGAAGTTCATCTACAAATTTAATAACACGAGGATATTTATAAGGAGCTGTAATAAGTTTAACATGATCTTGAAGTTCTTTTTTAAGTTCATCTGTTGGTTCATAACCTTTTGAAAGAACAATTGTAGCTTTAACAATCTGACCACGTATAGGATCAGGAGTTCCAGTAATAGCACATTCTAAAACACTACGATGAGAAATCAGAGCACTTTCAACTTCAAAAGGACCGATTCTATAACCAGAACTTTTAATAATATCATCATTTCTACCAACAAACCATAAGAACCCATCTTCATCTTTCCAAGCTGTATCTCCACTATGATAATAATTATCATACCATACTTCATTAGTTTTTTCTTCATCCCTATAATAACCTTTGAAAAGGCCAGGAGGCATATTAGAAGTTTCTATAGAAATTTCACCTTCATCCCCAACATCAACTTCTTTATCATCATCATTTAACAAACTCACATTAAAGCAAGGAGCAGGTTTACCCATTGATCCTGGTTTTGGATCCATCCACACAAAGTTAGCTACGCTAATTACAGTTTCAGTTTGACCAAATCCTTCTTTTAGCTTCAATCCAAATATATCTTGGACTTTATTATAGACTTCTGGATTTAGTGGTTCACCAGCAGTTGTACAATAACTTAAGCTACTAAAATCATATTTAGATAAATCTTCTTTAATAAGGAATCTATATATAGTAGGAGGTGCACAAAAAGTGTTAATTTGGTATTTTTCAATTTTTTCAATTAGATTTACTGGATTAAATCTATCATAATCATAAATAAAAACACCAGTGCCTACAATCCATTGCCCATAAAGACCTCCCCAAACAGCTTTCATCCATCCAGTATCAGCAGAAGTATGGTGAAGTCCATTTTCAATAGCATTGTGCCAATATTTAGATGTTATAATATGAGCTAAGGGATATCTGAAATCATGTCCTACCATCTTAGGTTGACCAGAAGTTCCAGAAGAGAAGTAAAGAATCATAATATCTTCATTTTTAGTAGCTTCATCATCAGTAGGCCTATTAAAATCAGCACCTACATTTTCAAGAGATTCTTTAAAATCATCCCAACCCTCAAAAGATTTCTTATTAGCAGAAACTACTAATTTTTTCAATTTAATTCCTAAATCTAACTCAGCTTTGTCAAATTCAGCCAAAAGCTCAGAATCATCAACAGATATTACCATATCAATAGTAGCTTTTTCAATTCTATAAACAATATCTTTCTTCTTGAGCATGTGGGTAGCTGGAACAGGAATAGCTCCAATTTTATGAAGAGCTATGATTGAAAACCAAAATTCGTAACGATTTTTTAAAGTAAGCATTACTTTATTGCCTTTTTTGATTCCATAACTTTTTATTAAATTTGCTGCCTTATCAGAATACCTCTTCATATCCGCAAATGTGAATTTTTCTTCTTCACCTTCATCATTACACCATAAAAGTGCTAACTTTTCAGGGTCTTCTTTAGCATATCTATCAACAACATCATATGCAAAGTTAAAGTTTTCTGGAACTTTAAATTCGAAATTATTTTTAAAATCTTCATAAGAGTCAAATTCAACTCTATTAACAAAATCTTTAATTAAGGATGACATTTAATTGCCTCATAAATATGATTTATTTTTTAATTAATATAAAATCTTTAGATAAATTAGTTTATTATTAGTTTATTGATGTTTAATTACTATAAATAGATTATTTATTTAATAATTTAATCTTTATATAAATGTAAAAAACTTAATTATAATATAACTGCTAAAAATTTAGCGGGTTTATTATTTAACGCTTTCATTGCATGTTCATAAGTTGAATCAAAGAAAATTGAATCTCCTTCGTTTAAAACTAGCTCATTATTATGAATAAACAATTTTAATGAACCTTCCAAAATATAATTAAATTCTTGACCTGGATGAGTATTAGTACTAGGTTTATCAATATCTTTTGGCTCAACAGTTACAATGAAGGTTTCACCTTTCTTATGAATAAACTTTTCTCCGAGATTTTCATATTTATATTGTTTTCTACGCTCTACTGAAACTCCATCACCCTTTCTAGTAACGTTAAATATATGCATTCGAGTTTCTTCCCCAGTAAGAAGTAATCCCATATCCACTTTAAACTTATGAGCTATTTCATAGAGAACACTTGCAGGAATATCTTTTTCACCATTTTCATACTCAATATATTCTATTTCACTAATTTTACATTCTTCAGCCATTTCTTTTGTTGTAAAATCAGATAATTCTCTAAGTTCTTTTACTCTAGCACCAATATCTTTGATAGTTTCCTTCAAAACCAACACCTCTCCCAAAATTAAATAATTCAATAAGTACTTTTAAGTATTTATACATATTAATAAACATTATTTCATGAATAAAATTTAACACTGATTATTATGATTATTATTATGATTATTCTTATAAACTTTAAAAAATTTTATTTTAACTTTAAAATATAAGTTTTTTAACATGAAATATTATGTTTTTTTAACAATATAAATCTTATTATAATTATCATTATTAATAATGATTATTAGAAATAATCTAAAAATTATAAAAAATATAAAAAATACAATGAATTTTTTTAAAAAAAATATAAAAAGTTATAAAAATATAAAAAATTATAGAAATAAAATTAATTTAATGAAAATTAGATATGAATAAAATTGTAAATAGAATTATAATAAAAATAAATGAAAAAATAGTGAAAATAAGAAAAATATAAGAAAAATTAATTAGTAAGCAATGCTAAATTATATAATAATATAATATATCATAGTGAATAATATATTTATTGTATATTTATTAATAAATAAGTAGAATTAATAAGTATATTAATAAGTATATTAATAGTTATATTAAATAATTGAAAAAACACTATATTAAAAAGGGAAAAGGCGAAAATATGTCTGAAATATCTGAAAATATCATTTTTAAAAGAGATTCTGGTGAAAAAATAGAAGTTCCTGAAAAATTTGTAGGATTAAAAGCCAGACAAGAAGGAATATTGACTGTAAATTTTAGAACTCCTCAAGAAAATATAGAAGAAATAAAAAATTTTTTTGAAGGGTTTAAAAGTTCTCAACCATTAACATACGATATTGGTAATACAGGAGAAGTTCAATGCTATTTTAAAGGAGTGGCTCCTTTACTTCAACAAAAAGATGAAGCTGGATTTGAATATTATTTTTTATCAGTAACATTGCAAGAACTAAAAAACAATGATGCAGATGATGATCTTCCAAGCTGTGGAGGATGTGTATAATTAAAGGATTTAAAATGGTTTAAAAGGATTTGATTCTTATTTTTTTATTAATTAGATGAATAAACATTTTAATTGATTTAATTTTTGTTCTCATATTAATATTACATATATTTTATTAATAATTCTATTAATATTATTTTAACAGAAATACAATCCCATTATATCATTTTTAGAATCTTTAAAATCTTTATAATCATTAAATCTTTATATATTATTTTTTATATTTTATGTTTTATATGTTATGTTTTTATTCTTTTATCAATTATTATTTAACATATTTTTCAAATACATCATATATTTTATCAGTAGCTTCAAATACATGAGTATTTTTCATTTTAGATACCTTTCTAACGCAATCAATATCCTCTTCAGTTAATTCAAGGATTAAATCATCACCGTTAGGAATTTTAGTAACAGTAACTCCTTCTTTAAAATCAACAGGCATTATGTGAATAGGAACTCTAGATTTTTGTCCCATAATAACCGCGTTAGTTATCATAGTATCACCAATTCTACTTGCAAGTTTAGCTACTGTGTTAGAAGTACAAGGGGCAATTAGTAAGAATTCATACTTATGTAACTGAACATCTCCTGCTAAAAATGGAGCATTTGAGTTTACTTCAAAAGAAACATGCTGAAAATTTTCTTGGATTTTTTTGTATAATCTATAAAACTTTAAAACCTGTTTTCCAGCATTTGAAACAAAAACCCTTATATCAACTTGGTCTCTATATTTTTCTTGAATATCAACCATTGTTTCATAAGTTTTTTCTATTTTTTCTCCAGCTCCAGTAATTCCCCAAGCTATCTTTTTTGGTTTCATACTTATATTTATATCATTTATACATATATTATTCTTTCTAAATTCTTTCTAAATAATAAAAACACTTTGGTTTTAAACCTATAAAAATAAAAAAATTTATTAAAAATAAAAAAGTTTGATTTTTAAATTTATAAAAATAAATAATTTTAAAAAAATAATAAAAAACTTTGGTTTTAAACCTATAAAAATAAAAAATTTATAAAAATAATAAAAAATTTAAAGAAATATAAAAAATTTAAATAAATTTAAAGAATTTATTTTAATAAAATAATAAATTATAATTTTAATAAATTATAATTAATATAATAATATCCAGTTACATTAAATATGATTAAAACTATTAAATAGACCATATATTTATTAATTTTCTGAAAAAAACTTTTGGAATGATTGAAAAAATTAACCCTCTCTTTATGAATTCTTTTACTAATACAGACTGTTTATCCATATCTCCATATTTAGAGATAATTTCTTCAGCATTTTTATCCTTAAGTTTAGTGAACATATAATCTAAATCTTCATCAGAAAGTATTTCAATCGTTTTTTGAACTTTAAGTTGATAACTAAGCTCTTTAGAATATTTTTTCTTGAAATTTTTTTCATAATCTTTTAATAAATCTAAATTATTATTTTCATTTTTATTATTATCCTCATTAGTTTTATCTAAAAATTTTATAATAGCATCTTTAGCTATATTACAAGTATCAAAACCAATAATGAGTCCTCCCCCAGTAGTAGGTTTTAGTTGTGATGCTGCATCACCAATAAGAATAATCCTTTCATTAACAAGTTTTTTATTCTTTTCAAAAATAGGAATTTTTCCATGATATCTTTCAAGAACAGTACAGTTATTAAATCTATTATCATTATCTAAAAATTCATTTAATACCTTTTTTTGATCTTTATAATTATTATTTGAAAATAATCCTATCCTATACCTATTTTTTGAAGTTGGAATACACCATAGGAAACCAGGTAAAATCTTTGAAATAGCAAAAATATCTACAAAATCGATTCGTGGATTATTATTATAATTATTATCACTATTACTACAATTATTTTTATTATTAGTATTATTAGTACTATTACCCCTTCTAATATCATTATTATTAAAATCAAAAGAAGTATCAGTCTTAATCAAATATTGTGAAGCATTGAAATATTTAAATTCTTTATTAAATAATCCAGAAATGAATGATTTAGAACCATCAGCACCAACAATAACTTTTGCATGAATTTCTTCGTTATTTTGGCATTTAACTAGCCCAGTTTTAGAATTAACTTCAATAACCTTATATTTATTAAACAATTTAGCCCCTGCATCTATAGCTTTTTTAACTAAAAATTGATCATAAGCTACCCTATCAATTATTAAAGCTTCAGTTTCATCTTTTTCAACCTTTAAAGAGTGATTAACTGAGTATAAATAGGCTCCTTTAGCTTCATTTAAAATTAATTCATCAGGAATTTCATTAAAATCTCTTAACTTTTTACTAACAATTCCTGCACATTGAAGAGGAACTCCAACTTTTTTTTTCTTCTCCAACATTACAACGCTATATCCACAATTAGCAATTTTATAGGCCAATGTTGAACCAATTGGCCCTGCACCAACAATAGCTACATCATAATCAAAAGTCATTATTACACCTAGTACTCAGATAATTAAAAATTTAAAGATTAGAATTTATGATATATTATAAAACAGATTATTAATGAAATATAATATTTAAGAATAGATTGTTTAATAAATATATTAATATTTTCATAAATATTCTATTTTAAATATTTATATAATAATATTTAATATTTAACATTTTAATGGATTTAATAAGGTAATTTTAGATAATATATATTACATAAGTTCATTAATAGATATAGAAATGAAATACAATATAAAAAATATATTAATATTGATATAAATATATAAAAATATAGAATATAAAATATAAAAAATATATAAAAATTTAGATAATATAAAATTATACAAGAAATAAATAAATCCTATTTCTTAAATTTCTTAAAATGTCTTTCTAAGACAGCACGAGATTTATCTTCTTTTGTTTCAGGTTTTTTATAATTAACATTTTTATTCTGATTTTCATTCTGATTAACATATTGTTGTTGATTATAATTCTGATTTTTCTGGTAATTTTGAGGATTATAGTTCTGTTTAACATTTTGTTGAGCATTATTTTGATTAAACTCATCATTTTTATTATTATACTGTTGATTATTATATTGATTATCAAATTGATCGTTATTATACTGGTTATTATTATATTGATCATTTTTATTATATTCAGTAGCATATTGATCATTATTTTGTTGATTACTATTATATTGATTATTATTGTATTGATCGTTATTGTATTGATTATTATTGTTATTATTATGTTGATCAGAACTATATTGATTATCATATTGGTTTCTTTGTTGATTAATGTTTTTTTGATTATAATCATCATGATTATTGTTTATATTATCGTTTTTATTATTATTATTATTATTATTATGCATAAACTTCAAACCATCATCTAAATTATTCATAGCTCGGTTCATAGTTTGATCAAAATAATCGTTTTCATCAACAATATAGCCATCATCAATTGTAGAATTCTTATTATTTAAATTATTTCTGTTATCCCTATAATTCCTATCATCATTATTCTCATCAATATTATCATTAGTATTGCCATTATTATTATCAGATGTTGATTGAACGTTATTCTCTTTATTATCAGAGTTATTTCCTAAAAATGTTGAAGAATTCCTATATTCTTCAGGATTTTCAACATAATCATTTACATTATTTTTATCTTTATTCAAAAATGGAAAATCATTATTATTAATTGGACCATAAACTTTTTTATGTTCTGCATCATTTCCATTCTGTGATAAATAATTGTCTTTTATTCTAGCATTAGGGTTTCTGTTAGAATCATTTGGATATCCAAAATTTACTTCATTTCTGATGTTATTGTTTTGATTATTGTTATTTTGATAGTTTTCATCAAAAAGATTATTGAAATTATTTTTAGGATATCTAGGATCATTATTAAAGTTATTTCTAGGATAATTATTATTATAATTATTATAATTATTAAATCCATTATGATCATCATAATATTCATGATTATCATAAATACCTTGATTATCATTAGTATGAGAAATATTATTAAAATTAGGACCGTTAAATCCTTGGTTCATTGGAATACCTTGACCAGGATAAGGATAATTCAATTTATTTATTTCTTCAAAAATAGTTTCTTCAACATTGTAAGGTTTAGAAATATTTTTCAGTTCTAATTTAGAATCATCAAAGCCACTGAAAGCAGTGACTGTTCCAACTGAGGCAATTTTACCTAAAATTCCTTGAGATACAATAATATCCTGAATTTTAGCATAAGGCATATGAATCGTTTTTTTTAAGATAATTCCAGATTTATAAGTTATTCTATGATCAGAAATAATATATTCCTTAGCTGTCCAAGAGACCAATGTCCAGATAATCCAAATAATAATTAAAAATGTCAATAAAAATGTAATAATTGTAGCAAGTCCAGTCAATGGTAAGTTCACAACTCTAACTAACTGAACTTGCATCTCACTAATATAATTTATTACAATAGGAGCTGTATAAGACAGAGCCCCTAAAATAATAAGTAAAACAAAAACCTTTTTACAACTAAGAAAAAGATTTGGTCTTCCTTTAATGATTATATTTTCATTAGTTATTTTTTCATCGCCTCTATTAAACATCACTTTGTATATTTGTTTTATCATTTAAATAAGTTTTTTGTAAAAACAAAATTAATAGGGATAATTATTATAAATCTTATTATAATAATGAATAAATTTTAATATAATGGGTAGAAATTTATATCTAAAAAGATAATATTATTAATTAATGAGTATCGATACATTATTTAAAAATATGTTATATAAAAAACGAATAGAAATTGAAGAAACTAAAATAAATCTAGTTTCAGATATCAATACTGGAAATAGTAATTATAATGAGAAAGAAAAGTCAAATAACAAAAAAATATTAGATAATGGGAAAATTATAGATAATAATGGAATATTAGAAAATAAAGAAAGTTTAGAAAATTTCATAATCAAAGAAAGAAATCATGTGAAACAATATATTAAAAACAATCCATTATTTGCAAAGACTTTAAAACCTTACAAAATCAAAAAAGATGAAAACATAGATGAAATCCCTGAAATTATCAAACTAATGGTAAATGGATCAAAAATTGCTAATGTAGGGCCAACAGCTACATTAGCTGGAACAATAGCTGAACTTTCACTTGATTATTTAGTTGAAAAAGGATCTAATTATTCAATCATAGATAATGGAGGAGACATAGCTTTTTTAAATAATTATAATAAAGAAAAAGTTATTTTTGGTATTTATGCAGGAAAGTCTCCCCTAAGTGGTAAAATTGGTTTTGAATTTGATTTTAAGAAAAAGAATCAAAAATTTGGAGTATGTTCTTCATCTGGTTCTGTAGGATATTCTCTTAGCTATGGAAGGTCTGATAGTGTGACAATAATATCTAACCAAGCTAGTATATCTGATGGATTAGCTACATCAATAGGCAATGAAGTTAATGGAAAAAAAGACGAAGATGCTGTTGAAAATGGATTAATCGCAGCAGAAAAATTCAAAGAACATTATACAGGAGCTTTAATTATTGTGGGAGAATCAGTCGGTACTATAGGAAAACTTCCAAAAATAGTTGAAACTGAAAATAAGATGAATTTAAATGATTTTGAAGGCGAATAAATTATTTTTTAAATAGTAAAATAAAATTAAAAAATAAATACTATTCCAAAGATAAATAAAATAATTAAATAAAAAATAAGAAAGAATTAGCCTCAGTTCGCCCATCATTCATCACATATCAGAGCTCATAGGGTTCATCATTGGCTAATATTAAGATATTTAATAAAAAATGATTATTAAAAAATCTTTATGAATTTAAAAAATAAATAATGAAATAAAAATAAAATATAAAAAATAAATTAAAGAAAAATTAAAGATAATAATTAGTTAATAAATTAACCAAACATTACTCCAGCTTCTTTTTTGTATTCTTCATCGTGTTCAACGCCCATGATTTTATCAACAGCGTCCATGAAGTCAGCTACAAGAACTTCATCTCTTTCTTCCCTTATTGCGAACATTCCAGCTTCAGTACAAATAGCTTTTAAATCTGCACCAGAAACACCTTCAGTAAGGGTTGCAAGAAGATCAATATCAGCTTCTTCAGATAAAGACATTTTAGAAGTATGGATTTTTAAAATTTCTTTTCTACCATCCTCGTTTGGAATAGGAACTTCAATGAACCTATCAAATCTTCCTGGTCTTAAAAGTGCAGGATCAAGAATATCTGGCCTATTTGTAGCACCTACAATACCAATATCTCCTCTAGATTCAAATCCATCAAGTTCTGCAAGTAATTGCATCAAAGTACGTTGTACTTCCCTATCACCACTAGTAGAACTTTTAAGTCTTTTTGCAGCAACAGCATCAATTTCATCGATGAAAATAATACTTGGAGCTTTTTCTTTAGCTAAATCAAAGACTTCTCTAACCATCCTCGCTCCTTCACCAATGTATTTTTTAACAAATTCAGAAGCAACAATTTTAATAAATGTTGCATTTGTTTCACTAGCAACAGCTTTAGCAAGTAATGTTTTACCAGTTCCAGGAGGTCCATAAAGAAGGACTCCTTTTGGTGGTTCAATACCAATTTTTTCAAATAATTCTGGCTTTTTAAGAGGAAGTTCAACAGTTTCTTTAACTTCCATTACTTGTTCTTCAAGTCCACCAATAGAATCATATGTAACATTTGGTTTTTCTTCGATTTCCATACCAGATACATTTGGATCTTTTTCAGCAGGAAGCACATCAACAACACTAAATGTTTGTTGATTTAATGCAACTCTTGAACCTGGTACCAATAACTTTTCATCTAAGAATTTTGAATAATTAATTACGAAATGAGGACCAGTACTACTTTTTACAGTCATTCTATTTTCATCAAGAATTTCCATAATAGTAGCTAGGACTAATGGAGGAGACCTAAATCTTTCAACTTCTCCTCTGAGAGACTTTGTCTCTCTTTCAAGACGAATTTTTTCGTTTTCAGTTAGAACTTTATCTTTTTCAAGTTTTCTAACCTTCCACATAAGATTCCTCTTAGTTTTTGTATTTTCTTCTTTTAGCATTCTTACTTCTTTTTTAAGATCTTCAATCTTATTAAGAAGGGATTGAGAATTTTCCATGTTCTTAGAACTCTCCTATAAATTTTTTAGATAATAATAATAATTTAAGTCAAAATACACAATTAATCAAATATAATCAATATTAATCATCTTTAAATCAAATCTAAATAGATTAAATAAACTTTAAATCAGATTTAAATAGATTAAATAAATTTTGAATCAATTGAATAAAATTTAAATATATTTTATATAATTTAAATATAAACATTGAATTTATGATTATTTATAATTTAAATTTAACATATCAAATTATAATTTAATAAATTAAAACCCAGATATCATACCTACATTATTATATAATAGACTTAATACTTAATATAAATTTCTATTAATTTTATTAATTTTAAAATAAAAAACAAATTTAACAAATTAAAAATTTCATTAAATTACTCATAATTAAAATTTATGACAATATAAAAAGTTAATGACAATAATAGAATAAATTAGGATATTTTTCAATAATAAAATGATATAAATGCATATTATTTGTAAATTCATTAATAATATGATTTATAGAAACGTAAATGATATTAATTACAAAATCTAAGTGATCAATGTTTTCTAATTCAATGTTTTCTAATTTTAATTTGTATATATAGATATTGTTTTTACTAATATATATAGTTTAGCTTTTTATGAACATGAAAATAATTTTATTAAATTTTTCTTAAAATAATTTTTGATTATTTTTAAAAATTAAAAAATATAAAATTTCAGAATTTTGAAAATAGATTTTCAAAAAAAATAAGTAAAATATAAAAATAATTAAAATAAATTAATAATTATGAGATGCGAAATTTGTGGTCAATCCATAGAGGAAGGTAAATCAAAAAGAACAAAAATAGATGGTTCTATAATGGAAGTCTGTCCGGATTGCTCTAAATTTGGTGTAATACAAAAAACTCCAAAACCAAAATTTACTCAAAGTAAATCTAAAGAAAAATCTGGATCTAATGGAATTAATCGCCCTAAAAGAACTCCAAGACCTATGTATTCTCTTGATGAACCTACAGAAGAATTAGTTGAAGATTTTGAAACAATTGTCCGAAAATCTCGTGAAGTTAAAGGATTATCACGAGAAGAGCTCGGTGAAAAAATATATGAAAAAGTATCTGTTATAAATAGAATTGAATCAGGTAAAATGGTTCCTGATATAAAGTTAGCTAAAAAACTTGAAAAAACTTTAAATATTACACTTATTGAAAAAATATCTGATATGGATCTAGAAGATTTCAAAAATAGAACTTCTGGCGGACCAACACTGGGAGATATAGTTAAAATCAAAAAAAAATGAATTAATCATTTTATATGCTTAATCTTTTAGTTAAAACTCAATATCAATGATAAGTTATATAAAAATAATAATTCAAAATCCTTATTTTATAAAATCATCTAATTTTTTATTTTTATTTTATTTTTATTCTCTTATTTTACTATAATAATATAATTAAATAAACTTACCAAACAAATAATAAACATTTAATAGAACTAAATAAACATACCAAACAAATAATAAACATTTAATAGAACTAAATAAATATCCATTATAATAATAAATATTAATCAAGTAATACAAATCTATTTATTATAATCTACTTTATAATTACATTTATTGAATATTTTATTACTATTAATCAATTAACATTAATAAATAATAATAAAATATTTTTTAAATAAATAATATTATTTCACTTTATAATCTTTACGTTCTGTTCCTTTTGTTGACTTATTAGAGTAATATCCTCTAAAAACAGGAGCATCTTCTAATTTTTTATTTAATACTTCAAATTCTTTATATTCATCACTAACAACAATAACATGAGCAGGAGGATGAATTTTTTTAATTTGCATAATAGCTAATGTAATATCTTCATTTACGAAAAATGCAGTAGCTACTTTAGATTTGTTTCTCAAAGGAGCATTTAAAATACTTTCAACAATAGAATCTGCAAATTCTGCATCTATCTTTTGAGGGTTGTCTATTAAATGTAATTGAGCATGTCTTTCAATATCTGCAATTGCATTAAGCAATTTGGAATTATTATCTCCACGAATTAATATCAAGGCCATATGTATCACAATATATAATTAAATTTTATACCATAATTTATTGAATTGTATTCATTAAAATTATTGATTTGTGTTAAATGTATAATTATTAGTAATTAATCATAAACTAAACTATAATATTAAACATATCCTAAAAATCAGTAATGTATAGAAAGTATACATCCTTATCTTTTCTGGAAAGATTGTAACAATCTACTTCTAAATATAACTAAAAGTATTAAGATTATGCCAATAGCTGTTTGAATACTTCCTAATAGATCTAACACAAAGGAATTTATTGGTAAATTCCATGGAGGGGCCGTCCTTCCATTAGGTAACTGAGTATAATAAACGCCAACAGCTTTTGATCCTTGTTTTACATTAATGTCATTAGGTTCAACATAATTTACACCAACCAAAAGGCCATTTTTGATACCTTTATTTATTGAACCAGAAATAGCATTAGCATCATAGCCATATTTAGCAACAGAAGCTTGAACAACTTCATTAGTAGTTTGAGACAAACCAGGAGCATCACTTCCATAAACAGAAACACTTACTGAATTTTGTGTAACTGTTATTGCATCAGTTAGAGCATCATATGCATAAATCTCTTTTAATGGAGTTCCATCAATTGGACAAGTTTCATAATTTTCTGCAGCAGGATAACCTATAGACCATCCATCATTTGGGCAAACTTTAACATAAGGTTCATCCATTGGATAACCAGTAGTGTTAATTTGATCTGGAGTGAACATATCTCCAGTGGATATTCCTGAAACTAAATTAACAGCCCCACCACCGTATTTTTCTCCAGCATCATTAGAAACTTCTTTGAAAACTTGACCAACAATAGCTGTTGCAGGGTAACCATCACGAATCATTCTACCGATATTCAAGGCAGTTTGTCTTCTAACCGCAGTTGCCGTACCATATTGGGGATTTCCATGAGTATTTCTTAAGTGAATAATAGCTCCTTTCTCTCCAGGAGGCAATACTGCCAAACCACTAGAATATGGAGTAATTTTAATAGTATTATCACTATCCACAGTTATTAAATAAGCATCAAAAGAACCACCAACAGCGGCACCAATAGAAGGCCCACCAACCATTAATCTAATCCCACTATAGCTACTAGCAGTTGCAGCACCAACTGCTGCATCTGCCCCATTTTCTAATTTACTAATCGAAGAAACAATTGCTTTTAATCTATTACTGGCATCTCCTTCTCCACCAGAAAGAACAACAAATTGATTTTCTTTAGACATTAGAAATGTGGACTGGAACATATTTTTTGCAAATGACATACTGCCTCCAGCAGCACCATTTGGATCCTGTCCAGTTGGATCTGTAATTACTATTACATTCATTGTAGCTGAAATAGTAGCTATTAATCCAAAAAGAATCATAATTATAATCAATGGGATTAAAATTTTTCTCAATATATCATCCATTCATTTAGTTAGTTTATAACTTTAATTATTAATTTAAATTTTATTGTATAATATAAGAATACTAATAAATACTTCAACATATTTGTTATCATTATTTTTATATAAATAATTTTATAACAAATCACAGATTACAAATGTCATACTCCACATAAGTATAATTTTTCATAACCATTATAATATCATACTAAAGTATAGATATAATCCTCATAAATTATAAGATTATACCTTATTATAGATAGAATCATCATAACACAGTATAGATTTTATATCTCATTATAGATACAATCATCATAACATACTATAGATTATATCTCATTATAGATATAAATATTATATAAGCTACGATGGTGGAGTTTTAGACGTCTTATTACTCAAATCCACAGTTGAAAAGTCTTCGATTACAGTTACTGTTACAATTCCTGTACTTTTATCAACTTTCACATCAGCTGCGGCAATAGGTTGAACCGTAGTTCCAGGTATTGTCGTGTATGTTGCAAATTCTTGCGCATTTTTAATCGCCTCATTTAAAGGTAATTCACGCTTAGAAGTTATTAACATATCTCCCTTAATATAACTACCTGAACGTAATCCTGAATTAGCTATGTTAACCCTTATACTGTCAATAGGAACAATATCATTACCTTTTATAATTATTCCTGAAATAGGAACCCCATCTTCCACTTGTGTAGAAGAAGCAAAGGCAATATATGTCAGTAATCTTCCAGATAAGATTAATATAAACGCCAATAAAAGAATTATCAGTGTGTCTCTTCTTATTTTAATAAACATTTAATTCACTCTTTTTCTAAAATATACAAATTCAGTGTATTATATAAGGTATTAGTCATATTATATAATTAATATAAATTTACATTATACAGATTTATATTACCTTAAACTAATATTAATAGTTATCCATTTTATTACTAGGAATTATATGTAAAAGGTTAATAATTTATAACAATTTTTTAATAAAAAAATAACAACAATCTAAAAATTCAATCCAAAAAAGAAAGAAAATAAATCAGAATATAAAGAAAAAACAAAAAATTATTACAAAAATAACTTAAATAATATCATAAATAATATCATCACACTAAAAAGTATCTTCATCAGCAATGGATTTCAAAAGTTCTTCAGCAGGATCCATCCCTTGAGCACCAATTAATAGAATAAGGTCATTGACATTAGAAGAATTATAAACAATCTCTAATGAATCATAGAGATTTTTATAATGAGTATATTTAATATTTTTTCCATTTAAAACGTCAAAAAATATATTTTCTTCAAATTCTTCAACAAAATTTGCTTCATCAACAACATCTGCACTACTAGTTAAAATTAATTCAATTTTATTAGATAAATTTTCTTTATTGTCATTGTTAATCGAACTTAAAACATTTCCAAGAGCTTCAGCATTAATTTTATTTAATTCTTTACCTCTAGATCCTCTAATTGCACAAAGTATTTTAAGATCCCCTTTGGACAATTTAGTCACTGCATTGATTGTTGCTTTAATTCCTTCAGGGTTATGTGCAAAATCATCTATAATGAGTGGAGATTGATTAATTTTCCTAAATCTCCTTTTTAAAGATTTATAAGACTTCACACCAGTTATAATATCTGAAATTTCAATTTTCAAAGATAAACATACGGAAATTGCAGCTAAAGTATTTTGAATAAAATGGTCACTATTAAAAGGTAACTCATCAATAGTTAAGATAGATTTAGAATCATAAATAATAGATTCCTCTTTTCTATCATAATATAAACAATTATACTGATCAATATTATCATTTGATTTTTTAGCATCAATACAATCATTCATTGAAAAATAAAAAGTTTTTACATCATCATCTGCAAAATTAGCCATAAAAACTACTTTTTTATCATCATTGTTTAAAACAAGGACCCCTTTTCTTATAGCTTTAGCTACTCCTGAAGTTTCATTAAAAACTTCTTCAATAGAACTAACTAAACCAATATGATCAATAGCTACATTGGTTACAACAGCAATATCAGGATCTACAGATTTTGTCATTAAAAAAGCATGATCATGCATTAATTTACCTAACCAACCTTGAACTTCTGATGCTTCGATTACAAGATATTCTAATTCTTTTCCATTAGAAACAACATGTTCTGAGATTAATTTAGGGACCATAGGATCGATTAAAGTATTGAATTCAGATTTTGAATCAGTATTTGTTAATGTATTAGCTCCAGTAGATTTTAAAATATGATAAACCATATGAGAAGTTGTTGATTTACCATTTGTACCACTAATAACAACACGTTTAGAATTTGGAGCAAAACTTTTTATAGTCCAATTTAATGCAACAGCATTAGCTTCTTCAATCTTTTCAACTACAATCAAAGGGATTTTTAAATCAATAGCCATATCAACAGAATTACCACGTGGGTCTTCTGTGATTATACAAGCTACATTTTTTGTAGAAGCAATCTTAATGCCTTTTTCATCAATCCAATGCCTAATTACTATGTCTCCTTCAGTAGAATCCTTCAATATATTAAATATTCCAGTAAACCCATTAGGAGACCTGAAATTCTGAGCTCCAATAATTTTTCCTGAAATAGCTTCAGCTAAAGAATCAATAGTAATATTAGTATCTATCATCTAAAATTTACCTCGAAATAGAAATGATTATTTATAAAATTTTTAATAAATAAATGTTTTAATAATAAATTTTCATTTTGTATATTTTCTACTAAGAACAATATAATTCTTATTTTAATCAAGTAATATATTATCATATAATATATAATTAATATTTAATAAATTTTTATACTTTTTCTAAATTTTATAAACATTAATAAGATTATTAAATCAATAAACCTCTTAAACAATAATATAAACACAATCAATTATATAAACTTATCTTTTTTATTCTTATAAAATTATTCTTATAAAATAATTAAAAAATTATAATAATAAATCAAAAAGAAATAAAATATAATTCAATAAGAAATAATATAATATAACTATAATATTTATAACAATATTATATACCCCATTATATAACATTATATAATTATAATATTATAAAATTTTAATTTACCTATAAAAAGCTATTATAAAAAGATATAATATTCAGCTAACAAACCAATTAGACAAATAACAGCTGTTAAAATCCAATAGATAAAAACAATCTTTTTTTCAGAGATTCCACGATAATGAAGTGTATGATGTAATGGTTCTACTGGAAGTCTTATTATTTTTGCTCTATGAATCAAACTAACGATAACTGATCCAATAGGGACAGCTAATGATAAAACTCCAAAATAAGGAATGTTAGTTACAAGTACTGCTGTTGCAAATCCTGCACCTAAAGCAAAAGATCCTGTGTCTCCCATAAAAATAGAAGCAGGATATCGATTAAATACCAAAAATCCAAGACTTATTGCAGCTAATACTATGAAAACAGAAACAACTCCATAATCATTATTAATGAATCCAAAAATACCACATGCAATAGATGCAATTGCTATAATTCCACTAGCTAAACCATCCATTCCATCAATTAGATTAATAGCATTGATAGCTCCAATAATAGCAATTATAATTACAGGAATGGCTAAAATTCCTATAGCTACTCCTCCTAATGTTATAAAAGGCCCAAGTGAAAAACCACCCAATGTAGTAATGGTTCCAGTAACTATAAGAAATATTCCAATAACTAGTTGACCAATAATCTTTTCCATCTCACCCATTTCATTTTTAATTGGAAGTTCAGCTAAAAGTTCTAGCTTTTTTTCAGATAAAAGATTATCAACAACAGATTTTGCTTCAGGAGTAGCTGCTCTAGCTTCTTCATTAGGAGCAAGTGTGAGTTGACCAATAGTTAAAGGACCATCAGTTATATTTTTTATTAATTTCTGATATTCTTTGACTTTAAATCCGATTAAATCATCAAGAAGTCCAGCAATTCCAGCTGTAAGCATGATTAGAGAAGTAATAAGAATATATTGATTTTTAAAATAAATTGATACAATAAACAAAACAGAAAATAAGAAAGCTATTCCTCCCATTGTAGGAGTACCTGCTTTATGTCTATGTTCTGAAACAATAGGGTTATCTGAAATATCTGCTCCGATTAATATCTTTCTTATATAGTATGTGAAAGCTATAGAAGAAATAAAAGTTATTATAAATAGTACCAATAGATCAATATAGTTCATTTTATCACTTGTTAATATTATTAGAAAATGTTAAAACTTATAATTAATAATTATTAATACTTTTATCATGAATATATTTAAACTTAGCTATTATATTTAATATAATTATTAAATATTTTAATAAAAAAGGATTTAATAAAAAGGATTAGATAAAATAATAAAAAATAAATAAAAAATAAATAAAAATGAATAAAAATGAATAATAAATAGATAATAAAAATAAAATCAATTAATAAAATAAATAATTAATAAATAAAATCAATTGATAAAGTAAATAAATAAAATAATAATTAAGAATAAAAATAAATTTAATTAAAAATACTTATGATTTATCTAAATTAAAATCATCCAACTTATTTCCAAGAAGATATCTAGCTAATTCTAATGTTTTTTCTTTAGATTCACCACTAATTGTAATACGTTCATAATTTTTAGGACCATGAACCACCCAAGAATTCTTAGTAAACTTTTTTTGAGGATCTTCTTTTTTAGGACCTGAATAATTCATTATAGGTATTTCTAATGCAAAATAATCTTTTATTTCATTTTCAACAGTTTTAATATCAAAGTTACCCTGTACCATATCAATTAATTTTGTTAATGGATGAATTCCAGAAGCAGCTGCAGTTAAATATCGTGTTCCACTAGGACGTGAATTAACTTCTAATGCATATAATTTTTTATCTTTTTTTGAAAATATAAAATCAATATCAATAGTTCCTTCTGATTTTAAAGATTTAGCTATATTATAAGCTATATTTCTAACCATTTCATTATTTAACCCTTCAATTTCAGCTGGAGCAGATCTAACTTTATTTAAAGGATGAATCCCTTCAAAAGTTGTTTCACCTTTATAAACAGGAACAAGAGGTAAATATTCTCCTTTAAACCCTAAAACTTCAATAGAAATCTCACTACCTTCAATAAATTCTTCACAAAGGACTTCATCATGATAATTCATATAATCATTAGCTTCACTAGAATTTTCAGCTATAAATATATCTCTACCACCTTGACCACTTCTTTGTTTTAAAACAACAGGATATTCAAAATCAATATTATCAAAAGAAGAAATATTAGAAATATTAGAATTATCAATATTAATAAGTTTATCAGGCTCAGAAGAGATTACTTGAAATTTAGCTGTATCAATACAAAATTCATTGAAAAATTCTTTGGTCTTTATTTTATCAGAAGTAATAGAAATTGAAAAAGTATTAGAAGCTATAAAAGGAATGTTTAAGTCCTTTTCAACTTTTTGTTTAGCTATAGCTACATCCATCAAAGGATCATCAATACCAATAAGAGGAATAATCCCTTTAACAGATTTTTCTTTAGCTATTTTTAAAGGTGCATCCATTCCTCTTGGAACAATAAATTTAAAATCTGCACAGTCTAAATTAGGAGAATTAGGATTAGATTCAGTTAATACACTTTCAATATTATTTTCTTTTAAATAAAAGTCCACATCATCAAATAATCTAGCTCCAATAAATAAAATTTTCATAATATCACAAAACATTATAATACAGAAATAATCATGTCTTTAACAGATTCTAAACTTTTTAAAACTTCTTTTGATAAGTCATCCCCTAAATCCATAGTTAAAGGTTCAATACCAATAAACAAAAACTTAAAATCCATATCATTTTCTAAATATTTAATTAAAAACGATAAAGACATGGAATGTGTTGAAGTATTAATATTAGCTATATTTTCTTTATTTACAAATTTAATAGTTCCAGGATTACTACCCATTAAAGCCGCATCAATTATCAAAATATGACTAGGATTTTCTCTTTTAATCAAACCTGTGAAATTTTCAGGTGCAGAACCACCATTAATAAGAGTTACTTTTTCATTATTTAAATTATTATTTTGATCAGAATCAAGACTATTAATTATAAAAGGACCTAAAGCATCATCACCACGAAGCTCATTTCCAATTCCTAATATAATTAACTTTTCATAATCTTTTATAAAATCATCAAATTCAGATTCTAATGAAATAATATCACCAGTATTAAAATCAATTATTACACTAATTTAACACTATTTAATATAGATTTCATGATATTTAAAAGTAATATATTTAAAAATAATATAATTAAAAAATATAAATAAAAAATATAACTAAAAGATAATATAACTAAAAATAATATAATTAAAAGTAATATAATACTTTATATTAACATTGAATAATAAAAAATATCTAAATTATATTAGTCTTTATTGTTTCTACTCCTCCACCCATAATATATTCTAATTCAACTGAAATTTTTTTACAATTTATTTTTTTTTGAATATTGATTGGAATAAAAAGAGGAGGATTAAACATAGGAGTTGGACCACATATAATATTTTCATTAATCTTTGTAAATGTAGTTATTTTAATACCATTAAAAATATTATCTAAACAGATATTATCTAGACATATATCCCCTAGATATAGATCTTCAATATTAAAAGTAATTATTGTTTTGAATTTTTCTTCAATCTCATCTAAAAAGTCAAATTCAGAAAATTTAACAGCTTTCCCTAAAACTTTATATTTAGGTTTTTTTCCATGAAATTCTTCATCTTCATAATGAATATAATCTCTTTCCATAGAAATAGGTTCAGCTATATTGATTACTCCTTGAGGAATAATTTTCCCATTATCATTTAGATATTTTTTAACATTTTTAATTGCTAAAACTTCTTCTTCATCTATTAAAGCAGTATCTAACATTTCACATATAATTAAATCTGCAGACTCATTAAAATCAAAAGTTAGAGCATCTTCATTAATAAAAGTAACATTTTCAATTCCAAATTCTTTAAAAGATTTTTTTGCACAATCAATAATTTTAGAATCAATGTCAATAGCTATTATAGAATCAAAATACTCTGAAAGAAAATAAGAAAGAATTCCTGAACCACAGCCAATATCAAATGCTGTTTTTAAATTAATTGGATGTAAAGCATTATTTTTGCTATCTTTAATAGCTATATCATTTTTATTATCATTAAAAAAATCAACAATTCCTTCATAAAAAGCAGATATACGATCTTTATCTTTGATAAGGTTAGAGTGATAAGGAGTTACATAAAAATTCATAGAACCACATTAATAATCATATTAATAGGAATTAAACTTAATTTAAAGAGATATCATCCCTAAAAATAACTAAATATACTAAAATTAAAACAACTAAATTAAATACAATAAACTAACATGATTAAATTAAATTGAATTAAATAACAAAATAAACTAGCATAAAATAATAATGAATAATATAAAAAATGAAAAATATAAAAAATAGAAAAAATCAAACTCCAACTAATAAAAATATAAAATATTAATTAGTTAAAATTTGATAATGATTTACTTAATCTGGGTCGAAAGCTTCACCATTAGCTGTACTGGTGAGTTTTACGTGATCGACACCTTTAAGTCTCATCATTTTTTCAGTTAATTCTCTTATACTATTGACATCTCCATTTACAACAATAACTTCCATACAATATTTAGAAGTCATATGGATGTGCATACTGGTATTAATTTCATCCCTATAATCATGCTGGATTTCAGCTAAATTTTCCATGACCCCAGTATAATAATGGTCATAGATTACAGTTATAACACCAATTCTTTGACCTTCCATCTCATTCATCCATTGATAACGGACAATATAATCTTTTAAAGCGTCTCTAATACCTTTAGAACGAGATTGGTACCCTCTGTCTTTTAAAACATCATCAAAATCAGCGAGCAATTTTTTTGGTAGAGACATACTTATTCTCATCATTTCAAAACCTTCCTAAATTATTTTTTATATTTACATTATATGTAAATTATAACATTACACCTTAATATTTTTTATATTTCATAGATAATTTTTATAGATATTTTACAATATTCTCTAGAAAAAACATGTAGTTAATATTTAATTTTATTTAATAATATAAATTAGAGCATAGTTAAATAATAAGATTTATTATCTAAACTCTAAAATCATTTAATATAAATACATATTAAGTATTTGTATAATATCCATTCTTTAAAATAACTACAAACATAGACTAGTATTAATCAAAGCAAATATCAACTAAAACACCCTTTAAATTGATATCAATGTACTAAAATTTCATTATATATCTTTATAAAGCAATAATTCATAAGCCAAGATATCTGAAATTTATCAATGTAAGATTTAGTAAGCTACTAGTCACTAATTTAATTAAAAATTCTATTTATAAAAATTGATTTTTAAGAAATATTTCGATTTAGTACAATATATTATAGTAGTACTTAATAATATATAAATATTATCCTAAGATTTTTATTTTAGTTATTAAATATAATAAAAATACAAATCGTTGAATTTTTCTTATGAATACGAATAAAAAAGTAATACAGAAAAAAATAAATAATTGAAGATAAATTAGAAGTTTTAGTAAAATCAAATTAAAAAAAATAATTTATAGAAAAAAATATCTAAAAATAGCCAATTTATTTTTTACAAATTCACAAAATTAATATGTTTTTATTAAAACAATTCTTATAATAATAGACAAAACGAATTATTGATTAAAATTGTGAAATGGTTAAGAAATAATAAGATTAAGTTAGTATATTTATGTAATTGATATATCAATTATTAATCAATTAAGTATTATTATAATCAATATTATTATTAATAATAATATCATTATTATAGATTTTAATGATAGATTAAATTATAGATTATAATTATTATAATTTAGTTCTAATTATTAAAATAAAAACTAAAAATAAAAAAATAAAAAATTAGATATATTATAAAGATTAAATAATATATTAGATATTATAATATAACCAAATAAAATGAGCATAATACAAAAAAGTTCTATTCAAAAATAAACATAATAGGAATAGTTAAATAAAATCTCGGAAAGAATAATTTAATTAATTCACAAATAAAAACTAGACATGAATTCTAGATAAATAATAGAAATAAGGTGGAAATATGAAAATCAAAGATGTTATGAATCAACAAGTTATATCTATATCTGAAAATACAACTCCCATAGAAGCATTTGAAAAAATGTATAAAAATGGAGTCAGGAGACTCTTTGTCTTAGATCGAGAAGGAACTCCTAAAGGCGTAGTTTCTTATAGTGACCTTATTGGTGTTTTGAATCAGTTAAGTGATTTTGATAAAGAAAACAATAAAACAATGATATCTGATATTATGACAACTAACATTGTAACGGTTAATGCCCAAGAAGAAATAAAAAATGCAGCTAATTTAATGTTAAGGGCAGATATCTCTGGACTTCTAGCTTTAGATGCCAGAAAACCTGTAGGAGTTATTACTAAAACTGATATTTGTAGATTAGTAGCGGCAGGTTTGCTCATTCCAAAAAAAGAATAAAATACAATTAATAAGAGAATACTTAATCGATTTTATTAAATATATTATTAATGATTCTCAATTAATAAATAAGATATAATAAATTAAATAATAAATAATATATGAATTGAAATCAAATGAAAACTAAATATTTAGGAAAATTATATGATAACAATTACTAAAAAAGAAGAAATCGTATTTAATCAAATTAAGATATTCAACTTAGAATATGAAGAAGGTATCCCTGAAAACATAATTAAGATAGAACTCGGAATCTACGAACATGAGTTAAAAGAGATTTTAAAAGAATTAGCTAGTAAAAATCTTATAACATATTCTAATAAAAAAGTAAAATTAGCTGATTTTGAAAAGGATATTACAGCTGTTGATTCAAGACAAGAAGTTATAATGGCTGATTTAGATGTTAAAGAAAAAAAATCTCTTGAAATTATAGAAAATTTAGTAGATGAAGATAAAACAGTCCCCAAATATCTTCTTGAAGGAAATCTTTTGTATGGAGATTTAAAACTGAGTAATTTTAGAATGTACCATATAATACTATCCCTTGAAAACAAAGGAGTAATAAAACCTATTAATAAAATAGATGGAGAATATTATTTATTAATAGAATAAAATTTACTTAATTTTATTATTTTAAAAATTATAAAAAATTATAAAATATTATAAAATATTATAAAAAATATAAAAAATTAAATCATGAAAAATATCATGAAAAAATAATATTTTTAATATTTGATTAAAATTTTAATTAAATATTAAGTTTAATCTAATTTTATCCCGTTCTCAATTGGAAGTTCTCTTAGCCATTTGATATCACTTTTATAAAGCATTCTAATATCACTAATATCATAACGAATCATAGCTAGTCTTTCAATTCCAAGACCAAAAGCAAGTACTGGAACATCAATTCCCAAAGGTTTTAAAACTTCTGGTCTAAACATTCCAGAACCTCCCAGTTCTATCCAACTCTCTTTTTCTTCAAGATAAACTTCACATTCAGTTGATAGATATGTATATGGGAAATAAGCTGGTCTAAATCGAACCTCAAAACCAAGTTTTTTATAAAATTCTTTTAAAGTTCCAAGAAGATTTTGATAGCTAATATCCTTAGCTGCAACAATACCTTCTACTTGATGAAACTCAGGAAGATGTTTGTAAGTTATTGTTTCTCTTCTAAATACTCTTCCAACAGAAAACATCTTTATAGGAGGTTCATTTTCTTCCAAACATCTTGTAGAAATTCCAGTAGTGTGAGTTCGAAGAACTGCTTGTTTTGCAACTTCTTTAGACCATTTATAATTCCAGCCTTCTGATCCAGTATTTCCTCCAGTTTCATGAGTTTTAGCTACACTATCAACTAACTCTTGATCAGGAAGATGACAATCCTGAGGATTTTTAACATAGAAAGTATCTTGCATTTCACGAGCTGCATGATCTTGTGGTTGGAAAAGTGAATCAAAATTCCAAAATGCAGACTCTAAAATAGAACCATTGCTTTCTGAAAATCCAAGATTGAGAAATATTTCCCTTATTTCTTCAATGATTCTTCTAAGAGGATGCCCTTTTCCTGGAAAAATCTCTGGATATTCAGCATTAATATCATAAGGACGATATTTTAAGTTTTTCCATTCTCCTGTTTTAAGTTGTTCTGATGTAAGTTGAGTAGCTTCTTCTTGAATAGAAAATCCTTTTTTCAATATTTTTTCTCCTTTATCAAGAATTTTAAAGCTATGAGTTGTTTTTTTATCGGTTTCAATAAGATTTTTTCTTTCATTTAACTGTTTTAATCCAGAAATTAAATCTTCATCAAGATCAGTTACTAAAATTAGAAAATTTTCATTATTTTGATTATTTTCATTATTTAATAGTTTTTCCAACAAAATCTCATCATTGCCTTTTTTATCCTTAAAATCCTCTCCAAAATCAGTGATTTTAATAGTTCCTTTATCAATTTTTCCCCATTTTTTACGAACTAACCAACCAATAACAATTTTAATTTCATGATTTTCAATCCCAGTAGATTTAGCTAAATCTTTCATAGCTATTTCTTTTTCTTGACTAAGAACATTTAAAACTCTTCTTTCAGGAAGCCCAATTTCAGCATATTTTTTACCAACATCGGTTAATTTAATGGATTCAGTTACAGTTTTATCTACTTCAATAATATCTTTAGAAGCAAGTGATCCTGCTGCACTCATAACTGATTTAATATCCATGGAATTATTTCTAGCTATATTTTCAGGAGTATAATTTTCATTTTCCTCAAGAGATTTTAATAGCTTTTTTTCATAAATATGTAGCTCATTAATGACTTTGATAATGTTTTCACTCATTTAAACACCGAAAATAATCAAATGATATAGAAATATGATATATGAATGTGTTAATATAATAATTATAATATTTTTGTTATTTTATTATTTTTATATATTATTTTTATAAAATTTTAAGATTTTTTATTAATTTTATTAATAAATATTAGTTAAATAACATTAATTAATATGTTTTTATAATATAAATATTATTAGTATTAATATTTTTAAAATATATAATAATTCAAAATAGAAATAAGAAAAAGAAATAAGAAAAAATCAAATACTATAAATAATCAACTAAATAGCTAACCATTATAGAAGAAGCAGTTAAATCAGCAGTAGTTCCAGGGTTTAATTTATTTTCAAATAAATAATCATCAAATTCAGATAATTTTTTATTAAATTTATCAATATCATTATCAAGATCTAGAGAATTTAAAACTTCCATAGCTAAAATAGATACTTCTTTTGCTTTTTCATCTCCATATTTTCTTGATATAAGTGTATCTGGAATTTGTGATAAAATTGTTAGAAATGTGATAACAGTAGCTAAATTAATTGAATATTCATTTTTTATCTTTGAAAATATTGGGTATCCAATATCAAATGTAGTTGGCAATTTAGTAGTCAATTCCATAGCTAAACTATCCCAAGAAGAAGAGATATTCAAAACATCAAATATACTCAAATTATTTTCAATAAGTTCTTTAGTAGCTTCTTCGTTTGTTACACTAAATTCTTCTTGATCACCCATTCCACCAGCATCAGCTAGAGCAATAGCTTCATAAAAAGCTACAGTATCAATTACAGAAGAATTAAGAATAATTTTATGAATATTTTCCCTCAATTCATTAATATTAGAGCTAATAGCTGCAGACATAGCTATTGGAGTAAGTAACATTATAATTCCCAAGTTAGTATTGTTAGCTACCCATTTATCAGTTTCTTTAACTGATTGTAGAATAAATTTACCTAAATTTGCTTCTTTAAAAGATATTGAATTGTTAATTTCAGATGCATGTGTAGCAGCTTCTCTTATTGTATCTCCAATTACAATTCCACTAATAATAAAATCTTCAAAGACCATATCATGAAAATCACGAGTTCTGTGAACATTTCCAGGTTTTGGATAACCACTTACTTCAAGGGCAGATGATATTTGAGCTATTTTAGCTATTAAATAAGGATTCATTTTATCAGAATTCATTTTAAAAATTCCCCATAACAATTTCTTTATATAATAAAAAGAAAGTTATGAATTTAAAGTATATCTAAAAGATAAGGAGCAAAATGAGTTAAAATTAAATCAGCTCCAGCTCTTTTAATAGAAAGTACACTTTCAAGAATAGCATCTTCTGTTAGATAACCTGCATCTATTCCAGCTTTAATCATAGAATACTCTCCACTTACATTATAAGCAGCTATTGGAAGATCAAAGTTATCTTTTAAAGATTTAATGATATCTAAATAAGCAAGTGCAGGTTTAACCATTAATATATCAGAACCTTCTATTACATCAAGATCAGATTCTCTAATAGCTTCACGAGCATTAGCTGGATCCATTTGATAAGTTTTTCTATCACCCATAGATGGAGCTGATGATACAGCATCTCTAAAAGGAGTATAAAATGAAGAAGCATATTTGGCTGAATAAGACATAACTAGTGTATTTCCAAAACCATATTTTTCTAAAATTTCTCTAATAGCACCGACTCTACCATCCATCATATCTGAAGGAGCTACAATATCCGCACCTGCTCTTGCATGAGATAAAGCTACTCTAGCTAAATATTTAAGGGTTTCGTCATTTAAAATTTTGTATCTATTTTTTTTAGGAAGTATTGGATCCATAGTAATATTTAAATCATTCTCAGATTCATCAGTTTTCACATCATCGTTTCCATCATGAAAAATTCCACAATGCCCATGAGAAGTATATTGACACAAACAAACATCGGTTATGACTACTAAATTAGTTTCTTTTTTAAATCGTTTAATTGTTCTTTGAACTATTCCATCCTTTGCAAAAGCAGGAGAACCAATTTCATCTTTAGTAGCCTCTAATGGAATTCCAAAAATTATAATAGATTTTAAACCTTTTTCTTCTAGTTTTTTTCCATATTTAACAGCATCATCAATAGAATATCTATATTCTCCAGGCATAGATAGTATTTCTTCTTTTTTTCCATCTTCAAGCCCTTCTTTAACAAAGATAGGATATATCAAATCTTCTTTATTCAATTTTGTTTCTCTAAAAATATCTCTAATTTCTGGAGATCTTCGAAGACGTCTCATTCTAGTAATTGGAAAATTCATTTCTTCACCTTAATTAAATCTTTAATGTGTTTATAAAATATAAAGGCATTTAATCAATAAATTAATATTTTTAAATAATTTTTATATAATTTTATATAAGTTAATATTTATTTAATAAAATAATTTCTGTTTAATAAATTAATATTTTTATATAAATTAATATTTATTTAATAATTTATTTAATAAATCGATTTCTGTTTAATAAAATAATATCTATTTAATAAACTGATATCTGTTTAATATAATTATAAATATATAATTTAATATTATTATTTTAATGAATTTTAGTTATTTTTACTTATTAATATTTTATTATTATAGAGCAAATATGTGGAGTAAATATATGGAGTAAATTAATATGAGGTAAATATATAGTGTAAATTATATCTTAAATTCAATAAGTATTTTATCATTTACTCCAAAAGGTTTTTTTGAATAATATCTTTTAGCATGTTCAACAATCAATGCATGATATTCTTGAAACATATTTACATTACCTTTAAAATTAGCTTCAAATAAATTCTTTACCGACATATAGCTATCCTTCTCAGTAATATATCCAAGATAAGTAAAAATTCTTTTAGTATAAGCATCAACTTTGAATTGCTTTTCTTTATGAGCAAAAAGAAGAATAGAATCTGCAGTTTCATTGCCTATTCCTTTAACATTTAAAAGAGTTTTTCTTGAAGGCACTTCATTTCCAATACTTATATAAAATTCAGAAATATTTTTAAGATAATTAGCTTTTTGATTTACAAATCCTGCACATCTAATAGCATCTTTAAATTCATTTTCATTATTATTTGCAAAATTTAAAAGAGATTCTGGAGTAAATTCAATTAAATTATTTAAATTATTTAATGCTTGTTCTACTGAAGGCCAAGCAGTATTTTGAGTAAGAATAGAACCAAAAATAACCTCAAATTTTTGATGAATGTTTTTGGGAAAATCATAGTCCTCAGGATGATAACCATTTACAGATCCACTTTTTGTAGGATTTACTCCTTCATGATCCAAAAAAGGCCACCAACCTTGATAAGAATAAGTTTCAAGGAGTTTTTCATAAATAAAATTTAGATTATTTCCAATATTAATCATATAATCACATATAATCGCATATAATAGCTGAATTAAAAATATCATTAAAATTTAGACTTTAATGAGATTTCTGGATGAATAATATCAATCCCCTCATCAAGTAAAACATCGAAGGCTTCAGTATGTTCAGTATGAATAGGATATACTTTTTCAGGATTTATGTTTCTAATCATTTCCAATATTTCATTTCCACTTGCATGACCAGATACATGGAGAGGATGATATGGAAGAAGATTAAAATGATCTAACCAATTTTTAACTTTTCTAAAATCAATTTCCATTTCTTCATTAAATGGTTCTGTCATTGAATGAATATATAATCCATTTTCAGGTTTTATATCGATTAATTCTTTAAGTTCAAAGAAATCACATCTAAATATATACTTAGAAGGTTCTTCAATAAGATCTTTGTAATTGATAACATTATTATCATCTTCTAAAAATTCCCTTTCCCATATATCATATTCTTTTATTACTTCTTCATCATTAGAATCTAAAATTTTCCAATCTCCATCAAAACAAACATAATGTTCACCAGAAATCAACCCTTGTTTTTTACGAGGAAAATAAACAGTTATATTTGGATCTTTTAAATTAGGATACTTGTCTTTTTCTATTCCTTCATCATTTTCAAGTAAAACTAACATATACGCTTGTTTAGAATTAATAGCTAAAATTCTATCAGTATTTTTTGCAACATTGTAAAATGTGATTAATCTATCTAAATCTCTAATCGGATAATTAACAATAGCTAATCCTTTATGGTCTTTGATTAAATTAGTAGCTTTAGTTTCAATATCTTCTTCAGTTCCTTTACTTGTTTCATTGATTCTAGTTCCTTCACAAAGCATTATAGTAGGATTAAATTTCTGAGCTTCTTCTACAAATTTATCACTATAATTCTTATTTCTACCATGAAAACGAATATCTCCAGTATAAATAATAGCTTCATTATTATTTTCCAAAAAATAAGCAGAAGATCCCGGAAGAGAATGATCAACTGGAATTGAAGTAACTTTAAATCCATTGATTTCAAATGGAGAATAAGGATCTACAGTTACAATATTTCTTTCAACTTTACATTCTTTTCCCGTAAGTTTTTTATAGCCTTCTCCTCGTTTTTTAGGAACATAATGAAAACTCTTTTTAAGATTCATTATTTCTGTAAATGAACCCTTTCCAGTTTCTTCTAAAACCTGTAATATAATTTCAGATTCTTTTCTCATGAAAATAGGAATATCTTCTCTAAGGTGATGAATATATGCACAGTGATCCATGTGAGCATGAGATAAAAGAACTCCATCAACACTAGGTTGTTCATAGCTATTAATTCCACAGTGTTTTAAATAGTCTTCTCTATAAATCCCTTTAATTTTAGGAAGTAAACCAAGCTCAACAAAGTCCATTATTCCATTAAGTTTACGAGGTTGGAGAAATTCAGAAAAATAATTTCCTGCTTGTGAAAAACTCATACCAAAGTCTAAAAACAAGGAAGAAATATCATCTTGTAGAATAGATGAATTATTAGAAGATTCATTATTATTTAAATTGTCTATAAGAATCTTATTTCCACCGATTTCATTTACTCCACCATAAAAATTTAATGTCAATTTATCACCTTTTATAATAAGTATCCTATATTAAGTATCCTATATTAAATAGATATATTCATAGTTATTTCTGGATTTTCTGCCTATATAATTTTTGTTTTTCTTACAGTTTCATTAAAATGTTTTAAAAAATATTATCAATTTCTAAATCAGTTTTTAACTTAATTTTTCTTTTATTTATTTTTATATTTATCTAAGATTTAAATTCTTAAAAAGTTTATAAATTATTAAAAAATTTAAATTATATATTTAACATATCTTTCAAAAATTAATTAAAAAATTAATTATATTAAATCAACTAAAAAAAGAAATATAATAAAATACAAATTAAATATCAATTAAATACATTAATTAGATAAATAATTAATAACTAATTAATAACTAATTAAAAATTAATCAATTAATTTAATACATAATAATTATTTAAATTATTAATATTTTTTAAAAGGGAATTTTATGACTAATACAACCGGAAAGATATTTTCAATAACTAGCTTTGGTGCAAGTCATGGAAAAGCTATTGGAGCTGTTATTGATGGATGTCCAGCTAATCTTGAGCTTAATGAAGAAGATATTCAAAAAGAGCTTAATAGAAGAAAACCAGGGACTAGTTCAATAACAAGTCCTAGGAAAGAAGGAGACAAAGTACAGCTATTATCTGGAGTTTTTGAAGGAAAAACTGATGGAACTCCAATTACAGGAATTGTATTTAATGAAGATCAACGTTCCAAAGATTATAGCTATCTTAAAAATACCCCTAGACCAGGTCATGGGGATTTTAGTTGGATTCAAAAATATGGAAACTATGACTACAATGGAGGAGGTCGTGGTAGTGGAAGAGTTACTATTGGCCATGTAATCGGTGGAGCAATAGCTAAAAAACTCTTATCACAATTTGGAATTAAAATTATGTCACATGTTGTGCGTGTTGGAGATATTGAAGCTAAAAATGTTAATATAAATTTAATTGAAGAGATGGCTTCTCAAAATCCAGTTCATTGTGCTGATCCCAATGCAGCTAAAGAGATGGAAGAGTTGATATTAAAATATAAAAACAAAGGAGACTCTATTGGAGGAATCGTTGAAACAATAGCTATTGGAGTTCCAGTTGGTCTTGGAGAACCCATCTTTGGAAAACTTGATGGAGAGTTAGCTAAAGCACTGATGGAAATTGGTTCTGTTAAAGGAGTAGAAATTGGACTTGGTTTTGATGTAGCTACATCTACCGCATCTCAAATCAATGATGAATTTTATATAAAAGACCCTAATAATCTTAATGAAAAAACAGAAAAAACAACTATTGGAACAACTACTAACACTTCTGGAGGAATTTTAGGAGGAATTAGTAATGGAATGCCAATCGTTACAAGGATAGCTGTTAAACCAACTCCTTCAATATCCATGATGCAAAACACAGTTGATTTGTCCAAAAATGAACAAGCGAAAATTGAAATTAAAGGAAGACATGATCCTTGTATCTGTCCAAGAGTAACTGTTGTTAGTGAATCTGCAATGGCAATTGTCTTAGCTGATCATATGTTAAGGTCAGGGTTTATTCATCCTTCTAATTTAGATAAATGAATAAATAAAATAAAGATTTTAATTAAAATAAATTAATATAGATATAAATTTAATTAATTCTAGAAAATATATTAAATTTAAAAGATATATTGAAGATACAAGGTATAAAAATGGCATTAGAGAAAGTAAATAAAGCTTTAGAAGAAATAGGAGGAATTTTAAAAATAGAAAAACTTTCTAATGAAGATATAACAGCTATGATTGATATTGAATCTAATAGAGACAATGATATAATACCTGTTATTAATGAAGGGTTAAAAGAATGTTTTAGAAAAGATCATTCAATAGTTCTATTTAAAAATAGCCATTTTAGAATTCCTTCTAGTCCAACTTTGTTTCTTGTAACTGAAGATGGAAAAATACTAGGACATGATATATTTTCAAAAGAAGAAAAAGAAAAATATGAAAATGATGAAAAAGCTTATTTTTTAAGTGATGATTTTGTATTATTTAAAGAAGATATAGGAAATAAAGATTTTAAACCTAAAAAACAATACTTTATATTACCTCCAGTTGAATTTCCTGAATTAAATCATCTAGATATAGTTTCAGAAGTTATTTCATCTAGCCCTTCAACTGAAAGTGATATATATCTTAAAAGAAAGTATGGAATTCCAGAAGATCCTAAAATTGCAACCATAATTGTAAGTTTCTCTTTAAAAGATAAAACTGAAAATCAATAGAGAATAATATTTCAATAAAACAAGAACAACAATAAGAATAATAAGAATAATAATAATAATAATAAAAAAATAAAAACAAATAAAATTCTATCTAATTTTCATTAAATATCATAATATTCATTTCTAGCTTCTACCATTGCTTTAATATTCGCAATTGGAGATAATGGAGCTAAACCACAACTTGGTGCTAAAATATCTATACCATCATCTAAAGCTTTTTTAACTTCATCTTTAACATCTTCAACAGAACCAGTAAAGAGAGTTTGACTAGTAGAAATATTTCCAAGAATTACAGAAGAGCAAGATCCAGTTGTAGGTAAACATTTCCCACCTACACTTTGTGAAGAGCTTCTTTCAATTTCTTCTTTTGCTTTAACAATATCTACTTTTTCTTCAACACTTATTCCATCATAGCCAATACTAGCCATATCATGAATTATATTTTGAGTTGATCCACAGATATGAAGAACTTTTTTTTCATTAATAAATCCTGCAAGATCTTCTAACTTTGGTTTAGCAATAGATTTAAATTGTAAAGGATCTATTAACTCAGGAGATGCAGTTGGTTCAGCAACGCAAATAACATCAGGTTCAACTTCACTAAGGGCTTCTACATAATCCATACAAGCATCAAGAGAATTTTCAACAGCATCTTCAATTTCATCAGGGTCGGTTTTTAATAACCTAACCATGTTTTCAACACCAATTAAATGTCCAGTTAAAGTAAAAGGACCTGTAATTCCAACAATAATTGGAAGATCATCATAATTTTCTTTTAATATCTCAACTGCTTTTAAAACAGTTGGAATGCGGCCACTATCTAGAAAATCATCTGGAATATCAATATCATCTGCACTAGAAAATGGAGAGCTTGAAACTTGAGGAGGTTTATCTCTACCACCAAGATCTACTTGAGCACCCATTGCTTCTGCTTCAATAGTTAGACAAAATGGGATTCTTGCACATTCAAGACCTGCAAGTTCATATAAAGAGCTTCCTAACTTTGCCATTTTTTCTGGATCACTATGAGCTTCAGGCCAACTTGCCCCAGTTTTATCCATTGCTTCAGTGATTGCCAATTGTGTTACACTAACAACTGGTGTAAAGTCTACTTTTTCCCCTGAAAGTACTGATAAAAGATTTTCTTTTAGATTCACAAAATTACCTTCCTTATTTTATTAAATATCAAATATAATATTATTTATTATTTTAAATATTAGTCTATAATCATATTAAAATTTTATCATAATATAAAAATTAGTATATATTACTAAATTATACATTATTAAATTTTTCATTTAGATTTAGATAAGTTTAGAAATTTACCATAATCAAAAACTTTTTCAGGACAACCAATTACACATTTTTGACATCCTAAACCAGCACATTTATCTGTTCTAAGGAAAATTTTTCCATTTTCATCAATAGAAAGTGCATTTTCAGGACAATTCTTAATGCAATTTAAACATTTAGTGCATCCTTCAAATTGAGCTTCTAATGTTAATCCTATTTCAACTATAGATAAGCCGTTTGTACCTAGTTCAGGTATATCTCTTTCAAATATACGATGAATTTTTGGATCATTTTCTTTTGAAGGGATTGTTTGAAAACCATATTTTTCAAGCCATTGATTATATAACCAAAATGGCATTCCTTCTTCATAAACTGAAAGTTCTAAAGAATAAATTTTTTCAAATGTTTCAGATGTAGCTAGCATTATATGATTACTACGCATTTTATCAGCTATTGTTTGAAGTTCATTTAAAAGATTTGGGTCTAAAGCTATATCTTTAGCCATGTCAAGAGATGTATTTCCTACTTGAAAAATCTCTCTAGAAGAAGGAGGAATTTGTCCAATATTTAAGGATTTAATAGGATCAACATAAAATCCTGAAGCTCCAGCCATATAAACTGCATCAATATCATCTAAAAGAATATCTGCTTTTTCAGCTAATGTTAAATGAGCTGCTCTAAATGCTCCTAAAGCTTTTCCAATATTAACAATATCATCTTCAGTAAGATAAACATCATCTTGAAGATGAATTTTATGATCTTTAGTTTTTATTTTAGAATTAACAATTAATTCATCATTAAGACCAAGGCTAAAAGCAGCTATAACACCAGTACCAGTAATTCCCTTAGCTTTTACATTTTCACTTTTAGATATAATTTTACCATTAGAAGGATTTACAGTATCTCCTTCTGTAGTTATAAGATCATCATTTAAGACAATTGCCTTCCATTCATAACCCATATCTTCTAAATCGCAAATAGCTCCTGGTGAAGCAAGTCTTCCTTTGTTTATCATTTGCCCTTCAATAGCAGGGCCTGCAGCTGCAGAACACGCAAAAACTTCCCCATCAATGACTAAAGCCATTTCAGCATTGGTTCCAAAATCTGAAACTAAATAAATTCCTTCTTTTTCTAAAACACCTGTTTTATATAACATTGCAAGTGCATCAGCTCCAATTTCATGACGTATAGCTGGAGGAATAAAAATATCTGCATCTTCAGAAATTTCAAGTCCAATTTCTTTAGTATTTGTTATGGTTGCATTTCTTGAAGGGATTTCTATCTTTAGTCTTTTAGCAGCATTTTCACCCCAATAAGCTAAATCTTTAATTTCAATATTATGGAATAAAGAAAGTTGGATAGGGTTACCACATACAGCTACTCTTTTAACTCTTTCAAGATCTATATCTAAACCAGCTATTACTTTATTTATAGCTTCAATAAGAATATCGTGAGCAACTTCTCCCCCTACTTTTAATGCAAAATGGAGATGATCAACAACATTAGCACCAGGTAATGGATGTCTAAGTGTTATAGTTGTAGAAATAACTTCTAAAGAATCAATATTTAGAGCTTGAGCCCTAATTCCACTTGTACCAATGTCTATAGCAATTGCATAATTTTCATTCATTTTAAACACACAAATGTTTATTATATAAATATGCAAATTTGAATATTTAGAATAATTACATATTTACAAATTAATAATTCTAAATATAGTAAACTAATTATCAAATATACAAATAATTATCAAATATATTAAAATATATTACTAAATATATTACTAGATACATTACCAAATACTAGATATATTACCAAATATATCAAGAAAATGTATTATTAATATAATAAGCCAACTAAGATATAGCTAAGCTATTCAAAGATAAAATAACCTTTGTTTTTTATAAAAAAATAAAGGTACTCATTTAAGAGTACTCAGATACAAATTCTCCAACAATATCAGCATATTCTTTTCTAAGATCTTTCCAATCTTTTTTGTCCTTTAATATAGCATCAGCTAACTTTGGAGTATGATATGCTTCAACACCATAAACACTCATTGGGAAAGATTCAACATAATCTTTTCTTACTGCTCCACCACCACAACCAATAGGAACTTCCAAATTAGCATCTACAAGTGCTTTAACAACTTTAGGGAAAGCTGTCATAGTGGTTGTCATAAGTGCAGTTCCAGTAAGGAATATAGGATCATATTCTTTTACAGCTTCTACAACATCAATTGCAGGAACATCTCTTCCTAAATCAACAGCCTCATAGCCCCCAGCTCTTAAAAACATTACAACTAAGTTTTTGCCTATATCATGAGGATCTCCTTCAGCTACAAAAGAAACAACACTAGCTTTAGTTTCACTTTTATGTCCTAAAACTGCCTCACATTCTTTTACACTTTCCATCATTGCATCCCCAGCTAACATTAAATCTGGTAAGAAATAAATACCTTTTGTGTAAAGAACACTAACTGCATCCATTCCTTTCATCAAACCATTATTAATAATTTCAATTGGAGATATTCCATCATCTAATGATTTTTTAACTAAATTTATAGCTTCATCTCTATTTTCATGGAGAATAGTAAGTGCAATTGATTTAAAAGGATCATCTTTAGGAAGAATATCCATAACTTCCTCATCTTCTTCAGGTTTAATAGCAGGACCTTCTAACTCTACATTATATCTTAGAAAAACATTTCTTTGATTCATTCTATTTTCTAACTCTTCATAACTCATTTTATTACCTCCTTAATTATATTCCCTATAATTCATAGTTTTTAGGATCAAAATCAGCTACTTTCCGTGAGTATCTTCTAATACAGTCTTTAGTAAACTTATCAGCATCATCAGGTAGTTTTTCAAATATTTTTAGAGCACTATCTAATGAATCTCGTTCAAATCTTGTTAATTGCATTTTTTTAGCATCAACAGCCTCATTAATAATAGCTCCTGCTTCAATAGCAGCTGCTTTTGCTCTAAGGTAGTAATCATCTCCATATTCAACAATAGCTTCTCCAATTCTGTATGCATTATCATAAGCTAAAACCAATGCTTGAGGATCCCTATATTTATCTGCAAGAGTATAAAGGTCTCTTAAAGTTTTTCCTTCACCAGTTTCAATTGCAGTATTCATTAAAGCAGCTTCATATCCAGTTGCTTGTAACCAAACTTCAGGAGTAGTACCTCCCATTTCTTCCCTATGATACACAGATTCATTACTCCACATATCAGTAACTGCAGCTGCTAAATTACCCATCAAGTCAGAATGAGCACAAACTGCATCTTTACCTTCAGCAGAAATTGGAACACCACTAATAGCTTTCACTATAGGATTTTCATATCCACAATCTTTTAATGGACCCATTGCTCCACATTCAACAGCTACTAAGCTTCTTGCCCCTGCCATAGCTCTTGCAAGTGCAGCTAATGTATGAGAACAATCTTTGTCTATTAATCCACCAGCTAAAAACATTGCAGTATTAGCTTGAGAACAATCAGTATCCCCTCCAGGAATAACATTGTATTTTTTACATATAGGAACAATTTTATTCCATACATATTCCATATCTCTACTACCAAGAACACCTATACCAAAAAGAATCGCCTTAGGATCTCCTCTTGAAATACCATAATCAGATACAGACTTACCACCAGTAGTTTCAATAGATAAAATATTTGCACCACTAGCTGCACAAGCTTCCATAGATTCAAGTATTTTGTTAAAAAGGTCAGAGTCCCAAAAACCAGAATCTTTTTCTTCATCCCTAATATCTGCAGGTGTTGCTCTTAAAGCAGTTTTAACACCATATTCATCCGAATATTTTTCAAGCATTTCAACTTGAGCTTGAGTACATTCCCCTGCCCAATCAGGATTATATGTTTGTTGAGCTATATGTTCTTGTTCTAGAATAAATGCAGGTAAACCAATACTAACTGCCCTACCAGAAGCACTATGAGCAATATTTCTAGATTCTGAAATCATTTTCTCTTTAGATTCTTCTGTTCCTTCCCCCGGAGCCACATTTATCTCAGGAATTACATATCCTCCACCAATTTGCATATTTTCATTTATGGTTACTGGATATTTAGCATGCCCAAATAACATTTCATCAGGGTCTTTATACTCCATTTGAGTGAATTTTTTCATATTAATTCCTCCTTAAATAAGAACTAAGTGACTAATTATATGTTATTTATATTATTTATAATTTTAGATGGTTATTATTTAAATATAAAGATTCAATGAAAAGAAGAATATTAACCAAATATATTTATAAATAATAATAAATTTAACAAATAAAATTAGAATAAATTAAAATAAACTAAAATAAAGATAAATAAAGAGAAATAAATGAAAATAAAAGAAATTAACGGAAAATCTTATTGAAAAAATAAAAAATCTAAATTAATAAAATAAATTCATAATAAAACATGATTTATTTTTTATTAAAACGTTTACTAGATAATGTGAAGATATCATTATAGTTTCTATTAGGATTGTTGTCTATTTCTAATTTAGAAATTTTAAAGTCAATTGGATTTTTATCATTAATATTAATTTCCATTCCATCAAATGCAGCAATAGTTGGAACACCAGTTTCCTTTTTTATAAACTGTGCTTCAGAAACTGGATTCTCATTTAACATTTTAAATCCAAAATGAGTCATAATAGCTAAACTAGGATTCACTTCATTAACTAAATCCTTGAAATCTCCTGTAGACATATGACCCCTTATAGATTGATTACCCGGCCTAATAACACTAGCAATCAAAATATCTGCACCATTATGGTAATTAGATAATTTTTCAAAGTATGATGTATCTGAAGTATATGAAACAGTTAAATCTTCAGATTTCATCTGAAAACCTACACATGTAGGATCTCCATGAATAGTCTTAGTACCTTTTATCAATAAATTATCAATAATTTTGGACTTGTTAGGACCTAAAACTAATTTTTCTGATTTTCCAGTATGATATTTAGAAATTGATGGACCCCATTGTTTGTAACCATCAAAGACACTACGGCTACCCATTATAAGCCCATTTTCTTTGGTCATTCCCCGAGTCATTGCTTCTATAAGGACTTCGCCATCAGTATAATGGTCTGTATGAGCATGAGATATAAAAATACCATCTAATGAAGAAGGAGACAAACCAAATTGAAAAGACCTAACTAATGCACCAGGACCAGGATCAACATGGAAGTTTTTACCAGCCAAATCATCAATTCTAAAACCACCAGTCATTCTTTTCTGACTGATTGTAGTAAAACGTCCTCCACCGGTTCCTAAGAATGTTAATTTCATGATTCACCTAATATTATAACAAAGAATATTTAAAAATTATAATTCTTTATAATATTTTAAATAAATACTCTTAAATAATAATACACTTCTTTAAACAAAAATATTTTTATTAATTAAAAAAATAAATTCTTAATAGAAATATATATTTCAATAATACTTTATTTTACAAAGCTATAAATTTTACTGTAAATTTTTAATATTTTTTATAAAATTTAATATAATTTAATTAGCTTTTAAATAATTGTTTAACCCATAGACAAAGATTTAATTATTAAAAAATAGATAAAATGAATAAAATATTAAAATAAAAAAATAAAAGATAAAAAAGGAAAATTTAATAGAAATTTGTTAAAAAACTTTAAAGTTATTCTAAAAAATAAAAAAATTAATAGTAATATATTTTGAAATAATAAATACCAGTTCCTTCATAAGTTCCATATAAATTTACTGTTAAGCTATTTTTTCCATAACCTTTAAATGTTTTAAATTTTTGTTTTCCTGATTCCATATCATCGTAAAATGCTCTTACTGATTTTATTCTATATTTTTTACTTTTTGATGTTACTTTAAATTTCTGATATGTTATTGTAGACCATCTAATTCCAGATATCAAATATGAATAACCTTTTTGTGTTAATTTCACATTAAACTTTTTACCTTTAAGTTTTGCAGTATTTTTAAAATTACTATCTTCATTAAATTTAGTTGTTTCACTTTTAATTTTACTCTTAGTAGAATAAATTATTGTAATTTTAACAGGATCCATATCTAGAGACTTTATTATTATCCTATTTTTATTTTTAGCATTATATTTTTTAGAATAATATTTGCCCTCAAAATCAGAATATTTAATATTTACTGATTTTATTTTATATTTATTTTGATAAGATTTCTTTATATTAATTTTATAATAATTTTTATAAACATAATTTTCATAATCCTTATATGAAACTTCTTTTATAATAACAATCTTTTTATCATATACATTATCCGCCTTCTCTACACTAGAACCTCCCCAAATTTCTTCATTAGCTGCAAAACTGGTATTTAATGTAAATGCAAAAACCAGTACAAATATCCCAATTAATAAAAATAGTCTTTTATTCATTAAAACCACCATTCAAAATATATGCATTTTAATTAATAATAGTAAATTCTAAATCCACCAACCCAACTACCTTCAGAAGGCCCATATATTCTAGTAGTTAACTTAGTTTTGCCATATCCATTATAATCTTTAACTAATTCTATTCCACCAGGATTAAATAAAAAAACTTTAAAATTTTTTATTTTATATTTTATACTTTTTGTCACAATTTTAAGCTTTTGATAATTCGTTACCATATACCCACCCCAACCTGGTTCAAATTCAATATATCCCATTTCTTTAAGTGATATATTGGCATTTTTACCATAAAAATGTGAAATAGACTTCCATTTATGTTTTGTTTCTAAATTAAGAGTTTCTTTTTTAATTTTACCCTTTGTCTTATAGATAATTGCTAGTTTGTTAATAGAAACTTTTTTAATACTTAATTTCGCTTTAATCTTATTCTTTATATTATAAGTTTTATATTTAACTTCACCATTATCAATGTATTTAACCTTAATTAATTTTATCTTATATTTACTTTCATAAGCTTTTTTAACTTTGATAATCAAATAATTTTTTCCATTATAATTGTGATTCCATTCAGAAACGTGATTTAAATTTATAATCTTTTTATTGTAGCTTTCAATTTGATGAACTTTATATTTATCAATAGTTTCATTACTAGTTGCAAAACTAGTGTTCAATACAAAAGCAAAAAACAGTATAAATATACCAATTAACAAAATTACTTTTTTATTCATTAATACCACCTAAATAGGCAAATAATTACTTAATTAATAATAATATAATTTAAATGCATTAAAACTTATACCATCAAAAATTTTATTTGTTTTAACTGTGAGTACATTATTTCCATATCCTTTATATGTATTAACTCGTTCTATACTATCCATACCAAAACAAAATGCTTTTACTGTTTTAATCTTATATTTCTTATTTTTAGTTGTGATTTTGAATTCTTGATAGTTTGTCATGGGCCAAGGTCCATATAAATATGTGTTTATTGTATATCCACTTTTTTTAAGTGTTATATTAGCTTTTTTACCATAGAAATGAGTAGTGCTTTTCCATTTACTTCTTGATTCAAGATTTATAGTTTCATTTTTAATCTTACCTTTTGTATAATAACTTACAGTAAAACTATTAAGATAAACTCCAGATTTAAAGTTTAACTTTATTTTAACTTTATTTTTTATATTGTAAGTTTTATATACAGTGCCTAATTTTTCATTATAACATCTAACTCGTATTGATTTTATCTTATATTTATTTTTATAAGCAGTTTTAATATTAATATCTAAATAACTTTTTTCATCAAGTTTTTTACCCCATTCAGATACATAATCAGCCTTTATAATATTTTTATCATAGGTATTAATCTGATGAATTTTATAGTTGTTAATAGTTTCATTACTAGCTGCAAATGTAGCATTAGCTGTAAAAACAGCTATTAAAACAAATATTACTCCTATTAAAATTATCTTCTTAATTTTAAACAATTAATTCACCTAACCATAATTTTTAAATATAAAGCTATTTACTGCATACTGTTAGTAACTATATACCCATTTTTATCTGAAATAATTTGTAAACAATTATTGGACAAATCAAGATCTTTATTTTTATTTTTAATATAATCTAACATAATATATCCCCCAGAATAAGACTCTCCTTTAGATTTATGTTGAAGAATATTAATTATTTTTTTAGGTATAATTACTTTAATTGATTTTCCTTTTTTTAATGCAGGAATTTTAATCTTATATATTACTTTAGTATATTTATCTACCAAAATATAGCAAGGTAAAGTATATATAGTTCCAACATTTTTAACAGAGAGTAAATGCCCTTTACTACTTTTTCCAAGATCTTTTATAACTAAATCCCTATAAAATTGCTTATTATTTTTTAAGATATTCTTTTTACCATAAACAAATATCTTATTATGAATACCTACTTTATTACCAGTGATTTTATTACTATTACCTCTAATCTCAACTCCTTTCTTAAATGTATTAGAAATAACTTTATTTTTTCCACCAGAGATATATGATCCTGGCACATATATAGAACATCCTTTAAAAACCTTATTACTTCTAATAGTATTGTTATCTCCCTTAACCATCAAAAATCCTTTAATAGTATTTTTAACAATAATATTAGACTTACCTTTTACTAAAAAGTCTTTATTTACAATAAATCCACTTATTTTTGTATTTTTAAAAATTCGAATGCTTTTAACAGTGACTTTTCCACTAGTTTTTAGTGTGATAGATTTATTAACTTTTAAATTTAAACCATCATATTGCCCTGCCTTAAATATTACAGTATCTCCCTTAGCTAAAGGAGATACATTATTTTTAAAGAAACTATTTATACTTGATGTACTATTGTTAGTGCTTATTGTATAAGTTGCAGCATTAGCACTACCAATCATAGTAACAACCAAAATAACTACTATTCCAATCAACAATAAATAAAAAAATCCCTTTTTATTTGATTTATCAAAAATTTTAAACATTGTTAACAACTCCAATGCTATAAAAATTCCAAACATAAATGAGAATTTATATATTATAAAAATAAAAAATAAGAAAAAAGTTATTTAATTCTTATTTTTCTTAATAGTATTCTTATATCCATAGACACAAATTCTATTATTTGATATTTTACCTAATTTATTACCAGTAACTGTATTGCGATCTCCTGAAATTTTTATTCCATGAATGCTACATAAGCGGACAGAATTACTAGTAATCTTATTTTTATCGCCATTAACCTTAATTCCATGATTTTTACTTTTATTTGCTGAGTTTTTTGTGACTTTATTTGCATTTCCAAAGATTACAATACCATATTTTTTGTTATTGTTAGCTGTATTTTTGTTTATTAAATTTTGATGACCATAAACATAAATACCTAAATTTTTTGACTTGATTTTATTACTATTTATAATATTTTTAATCCCATTTGAATAAATACCTCTATTTCCACTTTTTAAATTATTACTTTTAATAGTATTTTTATCTCCTTTAACATAAACAGAGTAAAATTTGGATTTTATTGTGTTTTTAATGATTTTATTATAATTCCCTATTGCATATATACCATTTTTAGTGTTTAAAATTTTATTATTTTGAATATAATTATAATCTCCTTGAATCTTTATCCCATGTGCCTTAGATCCATTAATAATATTGTTAAATTTAACCTTGTTTTCAGCACCATTAATCCAAATACCTATATTTCCAGATTTATAAATCTTATTATAAGCTACATAATTTTGATTATATGCAAGATAAATACCAAAATAATTATTCTTCAAAAGATTATTAGTAATCCTATTGTTAGAATCATATGAGCTAATACCTGCACCAGAACAATGATGTACATAATTATTATAAACCTTATTAGAAGTTCCCGCCATTATACTAATACCATCACGATAAATTCTATAAATAGTATTATTAAAAATTTCATTACTGTCACCATAAATGTCAATACCCTCATAATGTCCATTGAGAATATTGTTGAATGAAATTTTACTATAATATACAGATTCTAACAACATAGCAATATCATGATTAAAGATTTTATTTTTTGTAATAACTAAATTTTCACCATCATTTATATAAAGACCATTACCCATTGCATTATTAAGTATTTGATTAGAACTAATAAGAGAATCTCTAATTGAATTTATGTAGACATTATTATAGCCATTACTATTTATAAAATTATTAATTACAGTAATATTATTTGCATCTTCAAGATAGACACCCTCCAGAGGATTACCAACAATTCGATTATTGCTAATTAGAACATTATACAAAGAAGATATATACAAACCATAACCCGGATTATTATTATATCCATTAAATTCTAAAATATTATTAAGTAATTTAGAATTTTCAAACCAATATAATTCCATACCACTAAGTATCGAATATCTAATAGTATTATTCTGAATTAAAGTGTTAGATAATTCATTTGCATAAATACCTACTTCATTAACCTTAAGAATAGTATTTTTGGAAATAGTTAAATTATCACCATCATATAAATAAATACCATTACCACCACAATCACTAATAGAATTATTATATAAAACCCCATTAACAAGAGTATATATGGAAATAGCAGATCCTCCAGAAGTTATTTTGTTATTAGATATATTAAAATTTGAAAAACTGTCACCATCAACACCATTTCCACCAGAGCTAATAGTATTATCAAGTAAATTGACTTTATCAACATTAACCAAATAAATACCCATATTCTCAGAGCTAATATTATTTTTAGTAATGTTAAGATTAGTTATTTCATTTACTGAAACACCAGAATAAGCACTAGAAATAGTATTATTATTGATAGAAACATCATTGGATTCATCTACAAAAATACCATCCCCATCAGAGCTAATAACATTATCATTTATATTTAATTTATTAATATTGGAAATAGAAATTCCTCTTTCTTGAGATTTTAGAACTTTATTTTTATTCACTTTAACATCATTACTGTCATAAACAGAGATACCTCCATTTGCACCATCAACAGTGTTATCACTTATTTCAACATCAGAAGCATCAATTGCGACAACACCATCGCCCGCAGCATTTTTAACCTTATTATTTTTTATCTTCAAATTTTTGGAATTGTATGTAGATATTCCAGATCCTGAAACACTATCAACATCATTATCCTCAATAGTCAAATTCTCAATAGTGTCTGTATAAACACCATCATTATCAACATTACTAATGTTATTACCATTAATCCTAGTATTATTAGATTCAGAAATATAAATACTTGAATCAACACCATCAATATTATTAGTAGAAATATTAACATTATTAGATTCATAAATTGAAATAGCATTACCTCCAACAGAAGAAGTGATACTATTATTCTCAATATTCAAACCATTAATATTATCAAAACTAATAGCTAAATCAGAATCAATGAAAGTATTATTAATAATATTGATGTTACTAATACCTGAACCAGCAACTCCCATAGCATAGTTTATAATAGTAAACCCTTTAATCAAAACATTATCTCCAAATATACTAAATGCAGTACTAGCTGGATCATCACCAAGACTACCATCCAATACAACACCCACATCTGCAACAATAGACATAGCACGATCAATCATCAGATCAATACCACTATAAACACCACCAACACTAGTAAAATTAAAATGCAAAACATCAATACTACTATCAGCATCAAGAGCATTCTGAATATCCTCATTAGTCCAAGATTCATTTATAAATAAAGAACCTGCACTAACACTAGATATTGAGAATGCCAAAACCATAAAAATGGTTATAATTATTAAAAACTTTTTATTAAACAACAATTTCATCACCTTATAAACAATATTTTATTATACTGCGTCGGCCATTTTACCTGTTTTATCACTTATTATAGTTCCGCCCAATATTTTCCCATTTTTAGGATCAATAAAGTCTACAAACCATAAACCATTTCCGTTATATTTTACATTCTTAACTACAGCATTTTTTCCATAAAATTCCCTATTTGAGTCTAATATTTTATTAGCTTCCTTAATAACATCAGATTTAGAAGTTATAGTTTTTATTTTAGAATCAGAAAATTTATTATTATCATTAGAATTTTTTGAATTTTTATTTGTAACTATGTTGTTGCTATTATGAGCAGAATTATTGTTTGTTTCTGATTCGTTTAATGACATATTATAATCATTTTCTGAAGATTTGTTGGTTAACATAAAATTATTTTCTGAAGAATTGGTATTATTATAAATCATACTGTAAATCCCAATACCTCCAATTAATAATAAAATAATTATTATCAAAAAGATTATTTTTTTATTCATAATATCACACACATTAAATATCTATTATTATATGGGGACCATGTTTAGTTTTTCTGTTACTAAAATTAACAATTTTTCCAAATGAATTTCTGCTGCTTGTTGTGTCACTTTCCACCCAATTTCCAACAAATACAGACACCCATACATGCCCATATACAGATCCACTTGAAAAAGTACAACTTTTATAGTGAATATATTTTGAAGGAATTTTTGCAGTACGAAGCATACTTATTAATAAACTAGATTGATCAACACAATTTGCTTCTTTTGATGATAATGTACCAATAGCCATTTTTTTAGTGCATTCATAAAATCTTGACTTTGGAGGATATTTTATATTATTCTTAACCCAGTTAAAAAGAGCTTCAGCTTTTTTAGTAGGCGTTAACTCACCACTAATTTCAGATATTATACTTTTTGTTAAAGATGTAATAGCTTTATTATCTGTAGGTGCCTTTTTAGAATTTACTAAATAATCGCCATAGTCCTTCAATTTTTTAGAAGAATCATCAATAAGTAAATAAATACTAGAATCTGACTTTTCATAAAAATGATATGAAACTTTAGATCCTGTCTTCTTATTAGTAAGTTCATAAGTATATCTTATATATGGAGTCAAAGACTTATGATTAATACTAGTTTTTCTTGAAGATACAAAATACATGAGTTTGTTGTCTGAAGTAGCTTTTGTGTGCTTAGATACAACATTACCTATAGAATAGCTTCCATTAGATTTTCTAGTTATACTTAGCCAATTTCCATGAGTAGTAGGAACTTTTGATAATTTTGTAGTCCATTTCAAAACACCACTACTATTTGTACCCCTATACCATCCACTATTATTCACCATATAAAAATAATCAGTTACTACATTTGAATTCTTCTTAAGGTTCCAATAGCTAATTTTTTTAGAATTAACATTATAATTACTTAAATTAATTAAACTAGCTAAATGAGCATTTTCATGGTTCAAAAAAGGAATTTTAACGTTATTTCCACTTTTAATTGTAGTAGATGATGAATTGTTCTTTGTAGATGGTTTATTAGTTGTTGATTTATTACTAACAGAAGTCCTAATAGTTGATTTAGCAGTACTACTTACTTTAACAGAGTTACTTACAGACCATGTTTTTCCACCTTGAGAATAGCTAATTTTTACAACAATATTGGATTTACTTTTTACACCTACAGAATAAGTTCTTGTAGCTACACCATTTAAATTAGAAGTAATTTTCTTGCTATTACCTGCAATCACTGTAGAAAAAGTTTTAGATGGAGTATAAGTCAAAATATTTCGCCTAGTACCATTTATATATACATTACCATTTTTATTATATATTGCCCCTCCGATATTATCTCCAGTCTTCAAAGCAAAATTGACAGTTAATCCTTTGTTTGGTTTGACTACAGTTGGAGCTTTGAGTGTAATACTAACAACTTTCGCAAGATTAGAACCCATACTTACTTTAGAAGTTCTTAAAGTACCAGCACTCTTATATATTCCACTACCACAATTAGCAGCAGTATTACTCTTAATACTACCTCCACTAATATTTAAATCTTTATTAGCATATATTCCTCCACCATTAGAACTAGCTTTATTAGATGCAAAATTTGATGAAGAAATACTCAATGGTGCATTATTATAAATTCCACCACCATTTTTAGCAGAATTATTAGTAAATTTAGAACCTGTTACAGTACTTCTACTAGTACCAGTTGTATAAAGTCCTCCACCATTATTATTTGCAGTATTTTTATTAAAAGAACTAGAGCTAATTGAAATTCTGTTATTTGAATATATTGCTCCTCCATTGCCAGTTGCTTTATTATTATTAAAAATAGATGAGCTAACAGTTAGTGTTGTTCCAGATGTTCCTGCCCATATTGCACCACCTCTTGGAGCAGAATTACCAGTGAAAGTACAACCACTTATTGTGTTATTAGTTCCAATAATAAAGTACAAAGCACCTCCACCATTAATCCCTGAATTATTAGTAAATGTACAGTTTATTATTCTTCCGTTTGAAGAGTGGGAGTCAATAGCTCCTCCTGCTCCTCCACCACCACCATTGGTATCCAGATAAGCAGCCTTATTATTTACAAAAATACAATTTTGAATTAAAGCATTAGTTGAATCTTCATGTAGAATGAGTCCACCATTAATGCCTTTATTATTAATAAATTCACAATTAATAATGGTTAAATTACTACCTGCAGCATAAACACCAGCACCATATGATGAATCAACATCTGCATTTCTAAAAATCAAATTTTCTAAACGAACATTATCTCCTGAAATACGCATAATCCTAGAATTACCACCTTGACCATCCAAAATAGCCTTAGAACTCGCAGATTGACCCCTAATAACAACATTATTTTTATTAACATTAATAGTATCAGCAGTTCCAGGAGTATACAACCCATTACCTAAATTAATAGTATTAGAACCAGAATCAATCTCATCTTGAATAATCTGAAAATCAGCAGCTGAAGTAGCTGCACACGACAGAGCTAAAGTCATAAATAACATTAATAGTCCTATAACAATTTTATCATGTTTTATTTGTTTTATCATAACATTTTCACCTCGCATTTAAAATTTTTTCACCCCCTTAGACCTTATTAAATGTAAAAAAATTCATTAAATTAGTCAAAAAAACTAAACGACTACAAATACATTAACAAATCAATTTCCAAATAATATTAATATATATTTAATTATTACTGTAATATCATACAATAATAATATAATATTAATATTATGTATGAGTAAAAGGATATATAAGCTTTTCTATCAAAATAAAGAGCATATAGATTGTATAAACTTATATATAGAACAAATAAACATTATAATAAAAAATAAAAACATGTAGATAAAATAAAATGAGAATAAAGAAAAAATAAGAAATAAAAAATAATACTCACATACAAGTATTTAATAAAAATTCACAAAAAAAGAAAAATATCAACTAATTCTAACAAATGATTATTAATAAATAAAAAATATTAAAAAGTAAATATAAAAAATAAACAAAAAAAAGACAAGATATAATAGAAATAAAAAAAGGACCATTAAATAAATAATAAAAAAAATATTAAAAAATAAATATAAAATATAAAAAATAATAAAATAAAAAGCTATAACTAAAGGTTACATAAAATTATATCACATTTAAGGCCGGTTTTTGTTCTTTTGCTACAGAGTACTTCATTTTCAATGACAATTTCGTCTCCGACTTCTATATTTTCTTTATCAGAGATCATTATTACTCTTTCTTGAGGTTTAGCTAGTTGTTTCCAATTAGTATCATAGGCTTGAACGTCTTCATTTAGAGTTACTTGTAAAATAGAACCATCTACTTCAGAAACAACACCGACTTTCCCTTCATCTATGATTTTAGTAGCTAATTGGATAGTTTCATTTTGTTCAATTAGGTCTTCTTTTAGCTTATCTCTCCATTTGCCTAAAAGTTGAACATCTCTTTTAATTGTTTCATCTAAATGAGTTTGAGCTTCATCTTTATTAAATTCAGGATGAACAATCATAACATCCGATTTTTTACCTAATGAAGGAGTTTTAGTTGAAACTTCACTTAAAACAGCTTCAAATATATCACCCATATATTTCAAACTTACATTATCTTTCCATTTCTTGCTTATTAAATCATTAGCTATAGATTTTGATATTTTATTTCCAAATAAGATTATTGCATTTTCTCCTTTTTCAGAATTAGTAATATCAGAACCTAACATTTCGATAATTTGATATCCATTGCTAGTTCCATAAATACGTTTACGTCTAGTTTCAGTAGTACTTCTTGAACTTACTTCACCTACAATAACATTTTCAATATATCGTATTTTAGTTGCATCATCACTAATTTTTAAAGTTATATCAAGTTCACTAGCTCTTTTTTTAAGATCATCATCATTTGTAATTAGCCCAGAATATAGTTCATCTTCTAATTCTTCACGTTTATCTTTTTCACCAAAATAAGCTATTCTTCTTTTGTCACTAGCCATGACACATCCTTTTTTACCTACATAAGCAATTATTAAACTCATATGACACACCTGCAGTAAATTTATAAAAAATATTTATAAGATATTAATAAAAGATAATTATAAAATTGTTCATTATCATTATAGAAACCATTATAAAGATAACATTATAATTTAAATAATAATAGTAGAATAATTATTTTTTTCTAATATATCTATCTAAAGATATCTAAGTATACAATAACTAAATATATCTAATTATACACTAATACTTTACTCATTATTAAAATTAGAATTATTAGTATTTATAATTTTATTTCAATTTAATTTATTAAAATATATAAAAATATATTAAATTATTATTAAAAATATTATTAAAAAATTATTAAATTTATTTAAAAAATACCAGAATAATTAAAAAATAAAATAATAATTAAAAAATAATTAAATAATAATAAAGTAATAATAAAATAAAAATCAAAATAAGCAAAATAAAGATCAAAAAGGATATTTCAATAATTAAAATCTAATTGAATATATTAAAAATAAAAAGAGAATAGTTAGATAAACTAACTAGACTAAAAAACTAGTTAAAGTAATCGAACAAATTAAGAATGCCATAAACCGTGAACATTACAATATTCACGAGCTCGTAAATCATCGATGTCTGCACAGACTTCGAAAACAGCTTTAGGTTCATCGCCAGCATTTAAAAACTTACGATAGATTTTGTCTCCAACAAATAGTTCAACAAAGCATATGTGGTGTTCTTCTATCATTGGATGAGGAACTTCTCCGATTTTTACAACAATTTTATCCCCGTCTTTTTCAATAATCGGAATATGTTTTTCAGGTCCAACATCTAGCTGCCTTTCTTCTAATAACTCCATATTTTCTCCACAGCAGACTAATTGACCTTCTCCTTCTTTTACTACTTCAACCATATTTCCACAGACATTACATCTGTATATTTCATTGAGTTTTGTCATTTTATCATCTCTTATTAATTAATTATAATATATAAATACATACAAATAAATTATACAAATTATAAAGACTTATAATAATGATTATAATAATGAAATTTAATAATGAACTACATATAAAGACTTATGATAATAATTTTCATCTTATATTGCAATAATAGGATAATTACAAAAATTTTATATATTAAAATGCGTATTCTAACAATATAAGATAAAAACTATAAAATAAAAATTATAATATACAAATTATATTAATTTATAAATTATAATAATTATTAATTTATAACTAATAAAATTTGTAGATAAATATTTTTATTAAATTACTTAAATCCTTGTTTAGAATTCATCACAGATGATTTCAAAGTATTTTGCAGGATGATCACATGCAGGACATTTTTCAGGAGGTTCCTTACCAACTTGTACACGTCCACATTTACGGCACATCCATTTTACTTCTTTATCTTTTTTAAGAACAGTACCATCTTCAACTATTTTAAGTAACATTTTATATCTTTCTTCATGATGAACTTCAGCTTGACCAATAGCTCTTAATCTACTAGCTATTTCTGTAAATCCTTCTTCTTGAGCTACTTTTGCAAATTCTGGGTACATTTCACTGTTTTCAAAATGTTCTCCAGCTATAGCTGATTTTAAATTAGCTACAGTATCTCCTAATACACTAGGTGCTTCTGCAACTACTTCAATATCGTCATCATTTTCTTTGATTTCATTAATAAGTCTGAACAGCCATTTAGCATGTTCTCTCTCATTTTCTGCAGTTTGGAGAAATATCTCTGATATTTGCTCATAACCATCTTTTTTCGCTTGTTTTGCATAAAAAGTATATCTGTTTCTAGCTTGGCTTTCACCAATGAAAGCTTTAGTCAAATTTTTTAGAGTCTCTGACATTCATATCACCTATGTAATAACTATTGTCTTACATTTATTATATAGTTTTTGATGTTTTTATAAAGATAATATAATAAAGATAATCTAATAAGATAATCTAATAAAAATATAATATCAAATAATTAAATAATAAACAAAGATAATTAATATAAACTAATTAATAATCAAGCTAAAATAATCCATATAAAATATATATAAAAAATATAAAAAATATAATTAAATCAATGAATTTTTTAAAAAAAAGTTCAATTTTAGTAATAATTTTTAATAAGATTTATATTTTATAATAAACATAATATCCATGATGAATAAAAAGACTATTATTGTGATTGCAGTATTACTAGCTACTGTTTCAGTTAGTGGGTGTATAAAAACCCCAATGGACAATATAAATGATATAATACCTAATTTAAGTCAAAGTATTGAATATGGTGATTTAAACTATAATGAAGCCGTGAAATATTCCAATAGTAAAAATTATGTTGCTGCTGAACAAAAAGTTCAAAATGCTAGTACTAATTTTCTTGATGCTCAAAACAAGATTTTAGAGATTGAAAAATATAAAGAAAATATTAATGATACTGTATATATTCAATATATTAATTTAATTGAACAAGAATTAGTTTTAAAACAAAATGCGACTGCATACCTTCAATTAGGCATACAAGCATTTAAAAATGGAGATAAAAAATTAGCTAATGGATATATAAGTTCAGCTAATAGCATTATGAGAGAAGCAGTAAGCATTCAAAATCAAAGAGAAAATCTTGTTAAGAATAATCCTAATAAATTTAAATAATATACAAATAGTACATAATTAGTAAAAACCTCTAAAAGAAATATCAAATAATCGAAATAGAATATATAAATAATTAATATATAACTAGCTTTTATTGTAAAATATGCTTATAAAATCCTTATTAAAAGTTGAATTAAAACTATAACAACTTAAATAACTTATAAATAAATATAAATAAGTATAAATTATTTATAACTTACTTAAAATTACTTATAAATACTTAAAAATTACTATTTTTATTAAATTAAATCGAATTATTTTAAATTATTTATTTCTAAAATAAAAATTAAAAAAATTTAAAGATAATAAAATTAGATAAAGATAGCTATAGATAGATAAAGAAAAATAGATAGAAATTAAGAGAAATAAATAGAAAAAAATTGAAATAAATAATAGATAAATAATAGAAAATCTAAAATATAATCCTAATTGAGGCAAAAAATGAAAAAATCATGTCCTAATTGTAAAGGTGAAGGATCCTCAAAAATTGATCAAAAAATTTGTGAATCCTGTAATGGAACTGGTTTTCAAGAAAGTTTTGAAACCAAAAATCATTTTAAAGGTGTTAATAACAATGCCAAAGCAAAATTTGACTTAGAAATGGATCAAGATATCCCTTGTGAAACTTGCAAAGGAAAAGGAGTAATTGATGTTCTGGAAGAATGTGATACTTGCAAAGGAACTGGGGAAATTAACAGCTGTGAATCTTGTGGTAAAATCATAGGAGAAGGTAAAAATTATTGTGATAGCTGTAAAGTCAAATTAAAAGAAGAAAAAGAAAGAAAAGAAAAAGAAAAAGAGAAAAAGGAAAAAATGAGAAAAGAAGAAATAATTAAAAATAAAGGAAAAATAACTAAAGTTTTTGAACTTGATCCACTCTGTGAAATGGAAGACCTTGAAATAGGTTCAATATATAAAGGTAAAATCACTAGAGTTGAAAAATATGGAGTCTTTGTTAGCTTAAATAATCAAGTTTGGGGATTAATGAGAACTGGAAATCCTGATCATTCTGTAGGTGATGAGATATTTGTAAGAATAACTGAGATTAAAGCTCATAAACGTGAAGTAGATATGGGTCCAGCTAGTATTATAGGAAATGTTCAGATAGAAAAAGTTAAAAAGAACATAGCTAGAACAACTATTGTTTCTTTAGATAATAAAATGGGTAAAGTTGTTAGAATAGAAGGAGAAGTTATACAAGTACAACAAACTTCAGGCCCTACCATATTCACTATTACAGATGAAACAGGTATTACTTGGGCTGCTGCATTTGATGAAGCCGGAGTAAGAGCTTATCCACATATTGAAACTGGAGATATAATAGAAGTGATGGGAGAAGTCAACCAACATAGTGGTAAAGTCCAAATTGAATCAGAAATAATTGAAAAATTAGAAGGAGAAAAAGAAGATTCAATTCGTGAAATGATTGACAAAGCATTAGATGAGAAAGCAGAACCAGAAGAAGTTCCAACACTTATCAAAAGCCCAATACTTGATAAACTCCAGCCAAAAATGAGAAAAGCTGCAAAAACCATAAGACGAGCTATTATGGATGGTAGAACAGTTTTACTAAGACATCATGCAGATGCCGATGGAATATCTGCAGGAGTAGCTGTGGAAAAAGCTATTCTCCCATTACTTAGAGAAATAAGTCCAAGTAGTGATGCAGAATGGCATTATTTCAGAAGATCACCAAGTAAAGCTCCTTTCTATGAACTTGAAGATGTTATAAAAGATCTTTCATTTGCATTAGAAGATTTAGAAAGACATGGGCAAAAATTACCTCTCATTGTACTTCTCGATAATGGATCAACAGAAGAAGATGTTCTTGCTCTTATGAAAGCAAAGATATATGATATTGAGATAGTTGTAATAGACCATCACTTCCCTGGAGAAGTAATAGATGGAAAAGTTGAAGTAGATGAATTTGTAGATGTTCATGTAAATCCTTATCTTGTAGGTGGAGATTCACAGATTACAGCTGGAGCATTAGCTGTAGAAGTAGCTAATATAATAAATCCTGAAATTAAAGATCTTATACTTCACCTTCCAGGAGTAGCTGCTCTTGGAGACCATGCAGACTCAGATGAGGCAAAGGAATATGTAAAACTTGCAGGTGAAAAAGGATATAGTAGAGAAGATTTAGATAAGATAGCTGCATGTGTTGACTTTGAAGCTTATTTCCTTAGATTTATGAATGGAAGAGGAATTATGGATACAATTTTAGGTGTTGATAATCTTGATAAACACCAAAAATTAGTAGATGCTTTATACAAAGAATATAATAAGAGAATTGCTATACAGATGAAAGCTACACTTCCAAATGTTAAAGAAGAAATTCTTCCAAATGGAATCCATTTTAATGTATTAGATGTTGAAAAGTATGCTCATAAGTTTACTTTCCCGGCCCCAGGAAAAACATGTGGATTTGTTCATGACAAATATGTAAAAGAACTTGGTGAGGAAACACCAATTATAACTCTTTCATATGGTCCTGATTTCGGTGTTATAAGAGCTACTGAGGTTATTAATAAGAAATTTGGATTTAATCTCAATGAAATCATATGGAAACTTCAAGATAAAATACCTGAAGCAGGAATCGATGGTGGAGGCCATGAAGTAGCAGGATCTATTAAATTTGTGGAAGGTTTATCAAAAGAAGTTTTAAGTAGTTTTGCAAAAGAAATAGCTACACTTTCACCAAAATAAATAAAAAAATATCTATTAATCAAATCAAAAATAAACATCAGCGACATAAATCAATTAACAATAATTAAATAAATAATTAATAATAAATGAGTGGGGGTTAAAATGGATAAAAACCGATTAGAATCCTTTAGTGATGGAGTTTTAGCAATCATCATTACAATTATGGTGTTGCAATTAGGTGTTCCAAATAGTTCGGAAATGACAGCATTATATCCAGTTATACCGGTATTTCTTGGTTATGTACTTAGCTTTATATATGTGGGAATTTACTGGAATAATCATCATCATCTTTTAAAAACTCTTCATCAAGTTTCAGGAAGTATTCTGTGGGCAAATCTTATTTTACTCTTTTGGATATCTCTTTTTCCATTTACTACTGCTTGGATGGCTGAAAATCACTTTACAACATGGCCAACAATTTTATATGGAATAGTACTCTTAATGGCAGCAATAGCTTATAATATTTTAGAAAAACTTATTATTAAAAATGAAGGAGAAGAATCTGAACTTAAACAAGCAGTAGGGAAAGATAGAAAAGGAAAAATATCTATATTATTATATCTTATTGGTATTTTTACTGCATTTTTTTGGCCACATCTCTCTCAAATATTTTATGTTATAGTTGCAATTATTTGGTTAGTTCCAGATCGTAGAATTGAAAGAATTTTAGACTAAAAATAATTAAAACAAAAAATTATAATCAGTACAGAATATATAGTAATTATAGAATATTTTCCTTATAATAATCACATAAATCAGTAAGAGGGCATTGATCACAAAGTGGATGAAGTGGTCTGCAAATAGTCTGGCCAAACTGAACAATTAAGTCATTCATTTCAATCCAAAGATGTTTTGGAACTATTTTCATCAATTCTATTTCGGTTTTTTCTGGAGTTTTTGTATGAACAATTCCCCATCTATTTGGAATCCTATGAACATGAGTATCTACAGGGATAGCTGGCTTTTGAAATGCAAAAACAAGAACACAATTAGCTGTTTTTTGACCAACACCAGGTAATTCAAGAAGTTCTTTTAAATTATCAGGTACAACTCCTCCATAATGATCAAGTAAAAGTAAAGAAACTTCTTTAATCCTGCTAGATTTAACTCTAAAAAAACCTGCACTTTTAACAAGTTTTTCAATATCTTCAATTGGAGCATCAGCTATTTCATGAATATCTTTATATTTAGCAAATAACTGACTAGTAGCTTTATCAGTATTAGCATCTTTTGTTCTTTGAGATAAAATTGTTCTAATAAGTACTCTATAAGGATCCCTATCTTCAAAAACACGAAGAGTATAAAGATTATTTAACTCTCTCATTATTTTTTCTATCCTTTCAGAGATATCAAAACTTTTAATTTTGTTTTTACTCTTATTCTTGCTTTTATTTTTGCTTTTATTTTTGTTTTTATTTTTGTTTTTATTTTTGTTTTTGTTTTTAGAATTTGATTTAGAAATGTAAATCACCTATTCTAAGGTTAATTATTTATTAATATCTTAAACACGGCATTCATCAAATAATCCTAATTCTATACCAATTTCAGCCATGGTTTCAATAAAGTTAGGGAAAGAAACATTGAAAACATTTCCATTTTCAATAAGAATATCATGTTTTAAACCGATTAAGCTAAAAGCCATAGCTAATCTATGATCATTGTGAGATGTAACTCTATTAGAAGATGAATTTTCTAGATTAATCCCACTGAGGATTTCCATTCCATCCTCATTTTCCTTAATTTCACAGCCTAATTTAGATAATTCTTCAGCACATTTAGCTATTCGATCAGTTTCCTTAAATCTAGCATGCCTGACTCCAAAAATTTTTGTTTTACCATTAGCTAAAGCTCCTAAAGTAGAAACTGTAGGTAAAAGGTCAGGAGCATTATGTAAATCAACCTCAAATCCATTTAAATTTCCATCAGAAGATAATGTAACAGAAGCTGAATCAATTTCTATTTTCATTCCCATTTTTTCTAGAATAGTAAGAATTAACTTATCTCCCTGTTTAGAATCATTAAATAGATTTTTAACAGTTATTTTTCCACCTAAAATAGCTATTGCCCCTAGTAAATATGAGGCAGATGAATAATCCCCTTCAATTGTATAATCAATACCTATGTATTTCTGTGGTTTAATTGAGAAAAAAGTTGAAGAACATTTTTTATCAATCATATCACAATCATCATGCTTAGTATATAAATCTGTTTCTATTTCAATACCAAATTTTTCCATAACATCAAGAGTCATAGCTACATATGATTTTGAAATGAAATCTCCTTTAACATTTAAATCAATACCTTTTTCAGAGATAGCTCCAGCTATTAAAAGAGATGAGATAAATTGAGAACTTACACTTCCATCAATTGAAGTTTTTCCCCCAACAAAGCCAGGTTCTATTTCAATAGGAGGTTTTCCATTGCCAAGAATAGACTTTGCATTAACTCCTAAAGGTTTTAAAGCTTCCAGTAACATATCCATAGGACGTGTTTTAAGAGAATCATCTCCAGTGAACACAGATCCATTTTTAGATAAACCTGCAACTGAAGTCATTATCCTAAGAGTAGTTCCAGAATTTTTCAAATCAATAGGACCTTGAGAAGAGTTTTCAATCTCTTGTACTCCATTTACCCCATTTATTTTCCAAAAACTTTTTATATTAGGATTATTCCCAAGAGAATTAAAATTAGATGTGTCAATATTAGCACCAAAAGTCCTACAAACATTAACTGAGGCAAGAGTATCTTCAGAAGCAAGAGGATCATACAATTTAGAAACACCATTAGCAAGAGAAGCTATAATAACAGCTCTATGAGTATAACTTTTAGAAGGAGGTGCCTTGACAATTCCTCCAACATCTGAAACTTTATTTACCTTTAAAATCATTTTTAAGTCCCTAATTAATTTTAATATTTATTTAATTGATATTTTATTTTATATTTTATTTATAATAATTTAAATCAATAGTTTATATAACTTCAATAGTTATCTGACCATTTTTATCTAACTATTTCAAATATAATATCTAAATTTTCCCCTTGAACAACATCAACTTTTTTACCACTTTTTCCGAGAACTTCTTTTTTCATATTAACATGTTTTTCAGTGATAATATTATCATCAATAGCTATTTCACCATCTTTCTCAAATAATTTAGCTATTTCATCAGGATCAGTTGAACTTATATATTGTATAATTTTTGGAGCTTCTCCTTTAAATTCAGGCCCAATTTTATCCATTGCTGGAGTAATTTCAACTACTTTTTCATGAACATCTGGTTTTCCTTCACTTAATTTAAGCTCATTTATTTTCAAAGTACCTTTAATATCATCAATATACTCTTCAAAAGTAGATTTTAATTTATCATTTGTATAAATATTAACTTCTGCTAAAGGAACATTTAACGGAATTTTAGAAGAAGATTTAAATCGTCTTATTTCACCAATAACTCCAATAACTAATTGACCGGTTTCTTCAGAGTTTTCATTAATTAAATCATTATTAATTTCAGGCCAATTACTTGTATTTATACTATTATCCATAGAATTTCCATTATCATTTTCAAAGTATTGATATACTTCATCAGCAAAGTGAGGAGTTATAGGAGCAAGAAGTTTCAAAGATGTTTCAACGACTGTTTTTAAGGTATATTTAGCAGCCATTCTTGATTTTTCACAAATATCCTCATTGTAAAGCCTATATTTGACAGCTTCGATATATTCATCACAAAAATCATGCCAAACAAATTTTTCAATGGAGTTAATAGCTGTTGCAAAGTTATAAGTCTCATAACTTTCAGTAACAAGTTTATTAAGACTATTTAATTTTGAAAGTATCCATTTATCTAGAGGCATGAGATTTTCTTTTATTTTCTTCTCATCTTCTTTATTTGTAGGTATTCCATCAGCTAAAATATGCATACTAATAAACCTAAATGCATTCCAGAATTTTCTAATGAATTTATAACCATATTTAATATCTTTCCAATCAAATGGAACATCAGACCCCGGAACACTGTTAGCTGCCCAAGTTCTAAGAGCATCTGCACCATATTCATCTATAACTTCTTCAGGACCAATAACATTGCCCCTAGATTTACTCATCTTATAACCATCTTCACCAAATACCATACCATTAATAACTATCTCATCAAATGGTTTTTTTCCTTCAAGAGCCAAGGTTCTAATAGTAGTATAAAATGCCCATGTACGAATAATATCATGCCCCTGTGGACGTAAATTAGCTGGGAAATTATCATGGAAAGATGGTTCAGGCCATCCTGCTATATTAAGTGGTGAAATTGAACTATCCATCCAAGTATCTAATACATCATCTTCTCCTCTAAAACTAGTACAACCACATTCACATGCTTCAATAGATGGATTAGTTTGAGTTGGATCAATTGGTAACTCTTCTGGAGATGGAAGATGAATTTTACCACAATCATCACAGAACCAAACAGGAATCGGAGTTGCAAATATTCTTTGTCTTGAAATACACCAATCCCATTCCATAGAATCTGCCCAATTTAAAAGTCTACTTTTCATATGTTCTGGAACCCAATTCATAGAATTAACTGCAGATTTAACATCATCTATAAGTTTACTAACAGCTACAAACCATTGTTTCTTAACAAGAATTTCAATAGGTGTTTTACATCTCCAACATTGTCCAACATTTTGATCAACTTTTTCTTGTTTAACTATACATCCTTCTGATTTTAAATCTTCGATAGTAGCTATTTTACATTCTTTGAGAGGGATTCCTTCATATTTACCAGCAGCTTTAGTCATTATTCCTTTCTCATCAATAGCTTCAATAATATCTAAATTATGCTTGTTTACCCAAGATACATCAGTTTTATCCCCAAAGGTACAAACCATAACTGCACCAGTACCAAATTCAGGATCAACTTCTTCATCAGCTATAACTTTAACTTTTTGTCCAGAAAGAGGAACTTCAACTTCAGAACCTAAAATATCACTATATCTTGGATCTTCAGGACTAACTACAACAGCTACACACGCAGACATAAGTTCAGGCCTAGTTGTAGCTATTAAAATTCCATTATCTTCATCATTACTATTATTATTACTATTATCTTCAGTTTCATTAGCTAATGGGAAATTAACATAATTCAGGAAAGTTTCATTACTATTATACTCAACTTCTGCAAAAGCTATAGCTGTTTCACACCTAGGACACCAGTTTACAGGATGAATTCCTTGATAAATAAGACCTTCCTCATACATTTTAAGGAAAGAAAGCTGTGTTTTCCTCATATATTCAGGAGTCATAGTAATATATTCTCTTGACCAATCTTGAGAATATCCAAGAGCCTGCATTTGATTTTTCATTAGAGAAATGTTTTCTTTAGTAAGATCTACACACATTTTACGAAATTCTGCTCTTGAAACATCATTTTTCTTAATATTATGAGTTTCTTCAACTTTTACTTCTGTTGGAAGACCATGACAATCCCATCCTTGAGGGAATAAAACATCATATCCATTAAGACGTTTAAATCTAGCTATTATATCAATATAAACCCAATTTAAAACATGCCCCATATGAATAGAACCTGTTGGATAAGGAGGTGGAGTATCTATTATATATCTTGGTTTAGTTCCATCACCTATGAATTTGTAAATTTGATTATCAGACCACTTTTTCTGCCAATCCTTTTCTTTTTTGTATTCATAATCTTTAGGAATGTTATCTGCTTTCATGAATTTTCTCCATTATTAATAATATCTTAAATAATATTTCAATGAGGATTTTAATAAGTATTTTAATAATATTTAAATGATATTTTAAATAATACTATATATAATATTTTAATGATTATTTTTCTTTAATAATTTTTTTAATAAATTATTTTTAAATAAAACTTAAACAAAATTTAAATAAATGAACATTAAGCTTTCTATTTAATTTTTCTAATACAAAATATTATATTATAAATTGTATGTATCAAATAGTTTATATATTTTAAATAAAAATAACACAAATAAAAAAATATTTTTCAAGTATATTCTAATTTTTTTTATAAATAATTTTAATCTAAGTTTAATTTCTATTTAATTCCAATTCTGATATTATTTACTTTTTATTACATTTATTCATAATTTATTTTATTATTCATAAATATTTTATTTAAAAAAATTAATATTATAGATAACTATTTATTCAATAATTAATATAATAAAATTATTATGAATGATATAGATATTTATCTATATATTTCTATTTATAACTAATTATAAAGATATTTGATAATAAAAAATAATAAAAATTATTAAAAAATAAAAAATAATAATCAAATGAATATAAAATAATAATCAAACAAAAAAATATATATAAAATATATATAATTACTAATGATTAATATACTAATGATGGTGAAATAATGGAATTGTTGTGGTTCTATATAGCTATTATGCTTGCTATAAGCGACGAAATACATAGTTTGCTTATGTGGAATTTCCTTCGTGATTTTTACACAATATTTGGAGGATTAGTTCAAGAAATGGTTTATTCCAACTTACAAGCATGGCTTGTTCATGAAAGTTTAGAGGCATTATTCCATTTTGTGATACTATCTATAGTGTTTTTTTCCATAGAAATAGGGATTTTAGCAGGTTTAGTTCATTTTGTTATAGATGTAATTCATTCTCTTACTATAAAACATATGAGCCATCTAGAACATAGAGCTTTGCATTTTGTTTTTGAGTCCATTTTCTTTATAATGATTTTTGGATTTTAAATCAATCCAATATTAAATATAATTTAATGAATAGATTATAAATTAAATAATTATAAATTAAAGTTAATTAAATAGATTATAAATTAATTTAATTAAATTAAGTTAATAAATTGCTTATAAATTTCAGGAGAATAATTAATGCCAGTAATTACATTTAAATATCAAGATTTGAAAGAACTTGGAATAGATATGGAAGATGATAAGCTCATTGATATTTTACCTATGCTTGGAAGCGATATAGAAGATTTTGATGATGAAACAATTAAAGTAGAATTTTTCCCTAATCGTCCAGATCAACTGTCTGTTGAAGGAGTTTCTCGTAGCTTAAAAGGATTTATTTCACAAGAAACTGGACTTCCAGAATATGAAGTTGAAGAATCTGGAGAAAGTGTCTTTGTAGATAAAGAAATCGAAAATATTCGCCCATATATAGCTTTCGCATTAATTAAAGATGTTGATTTTACTGGTGATAAATTAAAACAAATAATGGACTTTCAAGAAAACCTACACTGGGTTATTGGAAGAGATCGTAAAAAAGTAGCTATTGGTATTCATAACCTCGATGTTATTAATGGAGATTACAAATATATTGCAAGTTCTCCAGATGAAAATAGTTTTGTTCCTCTTGAACATTCAAATGAGCTGAATCCTCAAGAAATATTAAATGAACATGAAAAAGGATCCAAATATGCAAAACTTATTTCAGAATTTGATAAATATCCATTGATTCTTGATAAAGATGATAATATTCTATCTATGCCACCAATTATTAATGGTGAATTAACTAAACTTACAGAAGATACAAAAAATATTCTTGTTGATGTTACTGGAACCGATTATCGTGGAGTTAATCAAACATTAAATATCATTTGTAGTTCCTTTGGAGAAGTTGGGGGGAAAATAGAAAGTTTAAATATTGTTTATGAAGATAAAACTATTACAACCCCCGATTTGTCTCCAAAAGTAAGAACAGTTCGAGTTGATGTTTGTAATGAACTTATAGGTGGAGTCAGATTAGATGCTAATGATGTTGTTAAGTTTATGTTAAAAGCAAGAATGGATGCTGAAGTAATTGATGAAAATGAAGTTATGGTAAAAGTTCCATCTTATAGAATTGATATCCTTCATGAAGTAGATTTAGTTGAAAATGTAGCTATTCAATACTGCATAAATAAAATAGAAGCTAAACTTCCTGATGTTTCAACAATAGCTTATGAAAATAACTGGTTTAAAAGTGAAAAAATTATTAGAGAACTTTTAGTAGGACTTGGTTTCCAAGAAGTCATGAGTTTAATGTTAACCAGTGAAGAAAGTCACTATGAAAAAATGAAACAAAAAGAAGACGAACATGTCCAAGTAGCTAAACCTATTACAATAGATAGGACAATGATTAGAAAAAGTTTAATCAACAGTTTAATGGAATTTTTAGAAGATAATAAACATGAAGATCTTCCACAAAAGATATTTGAAATTGGAGACACTTTATACCTTGATGAAGAAAAAGAGACTAAGGTTAACAGTGTAAAAAAACTAGCTGGTGCTATTTGTCATTCAACAGCTAATTTTACTGAGATTAAATCCACAGTAGCTAGTGTATTAGCTAATTTAGGTTATAATATGGAGATTTCATCTTCAGAAAACCCTACTTTTATTGAAGGTAGAGTAGCTGATGTTAAGGGAACAAGCCCCAATGGAAAGGTAAAAGGATTCTTTGGTGAAGTTTCTCCAGAAGTTATTACTAATTTTGAATTAGAATATCCGGTAATAGCTTTTGAAATAGAATTTGAATAAAAAGATATTTTATTCATTATAATGATGCATTCATAAGAATATTATCAAAATTAATAAAAATTATTCCCCAATAACAGTAACTTCAACAGTTCTTTTTCTTGGACCATCTAATTCTATAAAAAATAGTGATTGCCAAGTTCCGAAAGCTAATTTTTTATCTGAAAAAGGAATTGTTTCACTTGGACCTAAAAACAAAGCCCTTAAATGAGAATCAGCATTATTGTCAATAATATCATGTTTATAGCTATTATCTTCAGAAACAATATCTTTTAAAATAATTTCAAAATCATCTAATAATCCTGATTCATTTTCATTAACTACAATAGCTGAAGTAGAATGCTTTGAATATATATTAACAATCCCATTAACTATTTTACTTTCATTAATAGCTTTTTCTACTTCTAAAGTAATATCTAAAATATCAGTTCTTTTAGAAGTATCTAAATATATTTTGTCTTTAAAAATAACCACATTATCACTTATTTTTTCTAAATGATATATACTCTTTTTTTAGTATAGAATAAAATAATCTATCTAAATATTCTCCATCAACAAAAAAATAATCTCTTAAAGTTCCTTCATATGTCAAATTACATTTTTTAATAATAGATTTAGAATATAAATTATTTTCTGCATGACATATCTGAATTTTATGTAAATCGACTTTATTAAAACCAAAATCTAATATTGATTTAGTAGCTTCTGTTATATAACCTCTTTTTTGAAATTTAGTACCAACACAATATTCAATTTCAGCAAAATGATTATCAGTATCTATCAAGAAAAAAGCTATCTGACCTATACATAAATTTGAATCTTTTTCTATAATAGCCCACCTATAATAATCATTATCATCATATGAAGAAATATATTCATCTAAAAGCTTTTTAACTTCTTCATAAGTAGTATATATAGGTTCAAAATATAAAAATTGAACATTAGGATCACTAACCCAATAATCTAACATATCCTTATTATCTTCATATTGAAATTTTCTAAGAATTAACCTATCAGTTTCAATTGTTTGAGTACCACAATGAAAAATTGTATAACCCCCTTAAAAGTTATTAATTAATATTATATATGTCTAATTAAATATTAATATTTAACTCATTTTAGATTCATTTTGGATTCTTTTGGATTATATTAATTTATAAGGAGGATAATATTTTTGTAAATAATAAAAATAGTTGTTCAATGAAAATAAATATCGTTTTAAAAAAATGAAAAAGGATAAAAATAAAAATAAAGAATGAAAAATAAAAATGAAAATATTGAATAAAAAAGTTATAAATTAATAAAAATTAATCTATAAACCAAAAGATTTCTTTAAAAGATCTACGTTTACATAGCCTGCTTTAAAGAGCTCACCAGTTCTTAAATCATTAATAACAACTTCAGCAGGAGCAAACATTCCTTTATCTATTTTATAAAAATCAAATTCAGCTTCTTTGAAAACATCAAAGAAAGGCTTTCCATAACCATCAGCAGCTGATGAAGGTAATTTTTCAGCTAATGCTTTGATATCGTCGCCTTCTTCAGATTCGATGTAATAATAAGTTCTTCCACCGAAAAGTACTGCATCATTAGTTTTACCCATAGCTTTTAATCCATCTGGGTCGATTGGAGCTATTGGAGCAATACCTGCTGCATATTTGACTTTATTTACATCAAAATGAAGAGCTTCTAGCATTTTGTAGGTTCCATTTTCTACAACTCTTCCAGCGATTTGAATAGATCCAACAAGTGAAGATGTAGGAGCAACAAGTAAAGTTACATTTTTAACATCTACCCCACAATCTTTAGCTATAGCTTCTGCAACATCGTCACCAGGTAAGTTGTCAGATTCAAGAGTAAGAATAGCTATATCTGCATCATCTTCATAGTTGATTTCTTCATAAGTTTCAGCTGGTTTTTTAGCTAAAGCTCTAGCTGGGCCAGAACCTAATGCAAAGAAATCACCAACACTTACAGACCATCCTGCTTTTTGCGCACCGAGAGTGGAAATAGCCGGGAAGTCTGTTTTAATTTTTACAGAAGGAAGTGCGAATTTTTCAGATAAATCTCCAGGAATTGAAATTCCTACTTCAGCCAAACCTCCAAGACAAACTTTAGTGTACATTTCACCAGCTTTTAAGCTTCCAGCTACATCTACACCACAATCAATAATAGTTGCACCATTATTTAATTTGGAAACAGCTATATTAAGTTCATCTGCTTTTTCAATCATTACATCTACAGTTTTTTTAGCTTCTAAGTTAACACTAAGCATAATTTTACCTCATATAAAATTAAATTGAATATTATAACTTATTAAATTTATGACTTATTAAATTTCATTAGTTTATAATAAAAATAATAATAAATATAATAACAATTATTTTTTAACTATTTTTTTTAAACTATTTTATAAAATATTATATTAATATATTAATGATTATTTTTCTATATATTTAAAATTTTATAAAATATTTTCCAATAAGAATATTGATAGATATAGGAAATAATGAAAAAAATTAATTAAAACTAATAAAAAAATGAATAAAAAACTAATAAAAGAGTAAATAAAAAACTATAAAAAATGAATAAAAAACTAATAAAAGAGTAAATAAAAAACTATAAAAAATGAATAAAAAACTAATAAAAGAGTAAATAAAAAACTATAAAAAATGA
>NZ_JAHLZE010000033.1 GCF_020148105.1 Methanobrevibacter sp. TMH8 | reverse complement strand
TGGTAAAATTGTGGATATAGCTATAAAAGTTGAAAATGGCCGCAATGTCCATGTTAAAGGTGCTAAAAGAAATGGTGATTTGTTATTAGTTCCATTTGCAAAAGTTGAAAAAGTTGGAGAATTTATTATAGTTACTGAATAAATTTTTATATTACTTTATATTACTACTTTTTTAAATATTTATTTTTTATTTATTAATTAGACATAAATAGGTATATATTTAATTTTTATATTTTTTTCATTGTTATAACATAATTATTAATATTTTACAATAATTATGGTAGATTATTAAATTAGTTATAATTATTAATAATGTATTGAATAAAAAACTATTTATATTATTAAGAACAATATATAAATATTATATTACAAATTAATTAGCACTAAATAATTATTGAAATCACTAGAAATCAATAATGATTATATAGCAATTATTTTGTTGTGAAATATTTTTTTTAACTATTAATTTTCAAATTTTTCAATATTAAAAGATTATCCATATTATTTGAATTATTTATACAATAATAATTTATTTAGCTTATAAAGATATTATTTATGTATATATAATTAAATTTTAAAAGTCAAAAGAATAAAATTAACAAAAATTAACAAATAATATTTATCATGAATACAATAATTTTATAGATAATAAAAAATATATTAATAAAGAATATTACGATAGTTATAAAATTAATTATAAAATGATTTTTTATATAAAAAATTATATAAATTTATATAAAATTGAAAATTGTTATATATAAAAATATTATATATTATACTAAAAAGATTAAAAATATACTAATAATATATACTAAAGAATACTAAAGATATACTCAATATTATTAGATGTCATTAGATATTATTAGATATTATTAAATAAAAAATGAATTAAAGATTGATAAAATCAGATTTTATAGGCCAAAAATAGAGAGGTAAAGAATGGACACTATAAAGATTGATGAAAATCCATTAGAATTAGCTCAAAAGGTTCTAAGTGATATAAAAAATTCTAAAGAAAGAGGATTACTAAAATGTGTACAATGTGGAATGTGCACATCAATGTGTCCTGGAGCTAAAAATTCTGACTATAATCCCAGAGATATGATTGAAAGAGTTCTTGAAGGAGAAGAATCAATTATTGAAGATAAAAACATTTGGAATTGTTTTTATTGTTATACTTGTCATAGCATATGTCCAGTTGGAAATAGTGCATGTGAAGTTAACCAAGTTCTCAGACAAATAGCTATCAGTAAAGGAATAGCAAATGATGAAGTAGGGCCTTTTGCTGGATTTGGGGATGTTATGATGGACTTAGGTCTTGGAGGAATTCCATACAATTTCCATGACGACCTTACAAGAGATATCGGTGAAGAATGGAAAGAGAAAAATATTCATATTGATGAAATAAGAGAAAAACTCGGACTAAAACCTTTAAAAATGCCTGATGAATCGATAAAAGAAATCAGAATTTTACTTCAAAAAACTAATCTTGATAAAAGAGTGGAGAAGATTAAAGAATACTAAATCTATCTTTATAATATTATATTTAAAATATTAGTATCTATTTGATATATTTATATAATTAATAATAACCGTAGATAATAATACTTATAGAAGGTAAACTTATGCGAAATATACCTGATAAAAATGTAATGCTTTTTAAAAGCTGTTTAGTAAGTGGTGAATATCCTGGAGTTGAATCTTCAACAAAATATGTATTTGATAAAGTTGGTATTGAATATATTGTTGATGATAGGCAGTCTTGCTGTACAGGGCTTGGACATTATTCTGATGTCTTTGATCAACTGTCTACAACAGTAATTGGAGGGCGAAATTTTAACATAGCTAAAAAAACTAATCATACCAATATAGCTATGATGTGTGCTACTTGTTATGCTATTCACAAGAAAGTAGCTAAACTATTAAATAATAATGATGAAGTTAGAGATAAAGTAAATGAAATTTATGAGGAATCTAATCTTGAAGAGATGAAATATGATGAAGGAACTATTGACTCTTCAAAAAATATATTTCATGTGGTAGAATTGTTATTTAATAAAAAAGATGAAATAGCTAAAAATGTCAAAATTGATCTTTCTGACTTTAGAATAGCTACTCACCATGCTTGTCATTATTGTAAAGTCCAATATGAAGATACTATCGAAGGGTTTAGAGACCCTAAAATATTAGATGAATTAGTAAAAAGTTGTGGGGTTGAAACTATTGGGTGGTATGACAATAAAAGAGCCACATGTGGAGCAGGGTTTAGACAAAGATTTGTTAATCGGGACCTCTCAATGAAAGTTACAGCAGACAAATTGACTGCATTAAATGATGAAAAAGTAGATATATTAGTCCATATGTGCCCTAATTGCCAAATGCAGTTTGATAGATATCAACCATTCATTGGAAAAGACTTAAATATAGATTTCAATATTTTTCACCTGAATATTGTTCAGTTAATTGCTTTTGTAATGGGGGCTGACCCTTATAAAGTAATAGGAATTCAAACACATACGGTTCCAATAGAACCGTTAATAGAAAAGGTGGAAAAAGCTTCTTCAGCAAAAACTGAAAACAAATTAGAAGAAAATTTAGCTAAACAATCAGATAAAGCATGAAAATCAATATTTGATTAATGAAATTTTTAATATTAAATTTTTTAGTAACAAAATAAATTATTATAAATGAAATTTTTTATTAAAAAAATGTTAGTAATAAAATTTAATATTTTAGTAAATATAATAAAATATAATGATTTAATTCTCAAATTAAAATTTATAAATGATTAAAATGTACAACTCAAAACCACCAATCTCTTCAAAGCCAGATTTACGTGTTGGTGTATTTATATGTAGATGTGGAGGAAATATCTCAGATATTGTAGATATTGAAAAGCTAAAAAATTCCATCAATGCAGATGTAGTTGAAGAGTTTGAAAACTTATGTTCTCTTAATGGAAGGAAGATAATTAGAGATAACATTGTTAATAAAGATCTTGATCGTGTGGTGATAGCTGCATGTTCTCCTATTACTCATGAAAAAACATTTCAAGATTATATAAAACCATTAAATCCATATTTAATGGATATGGCTAATTTAAGAGAACAATGTTCATGGATACATGATGATGTTGATAAAGCTACTGAAAAAGCAGCTACCTTAGTTAATGCATCAATAGAAAAAGTCAAACAAGCACAAGCTGTTGACCCAATCCTATGTCAAACTCCAGAAAGCGCAGCTGTTATTGGAGGAGGAATTTCAGGAATTAGTGCAGCACTTTCACTAGCTAAACAAGGAATAAAAACCTATTTAATTGAGAAAAAACCATCTATTGGTGGGAATATGGTGAAAATTGGAAAAGTTTTCTCACCAGTGAAGTTAGCTGAAGAATGTGGAATGTGTTTATTGAATCCAATAATGAATGAACTAATTTGGCATGAAAATATTGAAATAATGACTAATACTAAAGTTTTAAGCACTGAAAGAAGAGCTGGAAACTTTAATATACTTTTAGAAAGTCAACCACGTTATGTAGATGAAGAAAAATGTATTTCTTGTGGTAAATGTATTGATACTTGTCCTGTAGAAGTTCCAAATATATGGGATGATGAACTTTCTATGAGAAAAGCTATATACAAACCATTTTCACAAAGCTATCCTGATGCATATACTATAGATATGGAAAACTGTGAAAAATGTGGAAAATGTATGAAACAATGCCCTATGGGAGCAATTTATCTTAAAGGTGAAAGTGAAATAATCCCATTAAATGTTGGATCTGTTATATTAGCTACAGGTCATAAAACATTTGATCCTAATCTAAGACCAGAATATGGTTATAATAGATATGAAGATGTAATAACTCAAAGTGAACTTGGAAGAATCATGGGAGTTAATGGTCCTACTAAAGGTAAATTAAAAATGATGTCCGCTGATAAAGTTCCTCGAAGAATAGTGATGATTCAATGTGTAGGATCAAGAGATGAAAAACCAGATGGACATAAATATTGTTCAAAAGTTTGTTGTATGGTAGCTTTAAAAAATGCTAATATAATTAAACATAAATATCCTGAAACCGATGTAATAATTTGTTATACTGATATGCGTACACCTGGAATGTATGAAAAATATTATAAACATGGACAAGAAAATGGAATACGTTTAATTAGAGGAAGGCCTGGAGAAGTTAATAAAAAAGGAGATTCCCTTGTAGTCCGTGTAGAAGATACTCTTCAAAAGAAATTCACAGAAATTGAAACTGATATGGTTGTTTTATCAACAGCGATGGAACCTTCAAGTGGTAGTAAAGAAATAGCTGAAATTATGGATGTTGGTTTAACCGAAGACATGTTTATTAAAGAAACACACCCAAAAATTAAACCAGTTACTACTGATGTCAAAGGAGCTTATGTTTGTGGAACAGCACAAGGACCAAAAGATATTACAGATAGTATAGTTCAAGCAAATGCGGCTGCTTCAAAAGTAGCAGAAATAATGAATGATGGGCTTGAAATAGAACCATTCGTAGCAGAAATAGATGATGAAAAATGTAATCTATGTGAAGATTGTATCTCTATATGTAAATATAAAGCTATGTCAATTAAAGATGATAGCGTTTATATTGACCCTATGTCCTGTTCAGGATGTGGTAAATGTTTAACTGTTTGTAAACCTAGAGCTATTAATATTCATGGAAATATTGATGAAAAGATATTTGCAACTATTTCTGGAATGTTAAAAGATAAAAAAGAAGGAGAAAAAAGAATTCTTGTATTCCTTGATCAAGTAGGTTATACTGCAGCAGATAACATTGGAGTTAACAGAGTTGATTATCCCGAATCCATATATATTATTAAAGTTCACTCAGTAAACAGAGTAATGCCAAAACATATTATTTATGCTCTAGAAAATGGAGCAGATGGAGTATTTATTGGAGAATATCCTGGAGATTTGATGTATCAAGAAGTAGAAAATAAGATGAATCAAATAAGAAATGAAATAAAAAAACATGGCATGAATCCAGAAAGACTTCAATTCTCAAATGTTTACATCCCTTATTTCAGAGGCCTTGCAAACAAATTCAAAGAATTTGATGAAAAAATTGGAACTATAACTGAATAAAATAGCTATTAATGCTATTAATTAAAAAAAATAATAGTTATAAAGCAAAAAAACCAATAAACTTAGCTAACTAGATACCTAGCTATATATCTACCAAAATCCCATAATTTATTTATTAAATTTATTTTTTCTATAATTATTATTAGGATTATTATTAGGATTATTATTAGGATTAGTATTAGGGTTAGTATGGGGTTAATATTAGGATTAATTGAAAATTTATTATATAATTTAATAAAGAAACTCATGATATATTAAATAGTTTCAATAATTTAGTAGTACTTAATAGTTTTAATATTCTCAATAGTCTTAAATTTGATAGTATTTTAACTTTTTAACTTTTTAAATTTTAGCTTTTAGATTTTAGCTTTTAGATTTTTATTTCAAAAAATATTATAAAATTATAATATTATAAAAATATAAAATATAAAAATATTAAAAAAGTTTATAAAAATGTTATAATTATGGAAAAAAGTATAAAATTTTTAATAATTAAAAATAAATCTAGTTTAGAAGGTCACATTCCTTCTAAACTCATATCAATCATTCTTTTTGTTTCACTAGCTAATTCTGGTGGAAGTCCAGTTATGTCCATACTAAGAAAACCTCTAACAATCATTGAGGTAGCTTCTTCTTCAGTCAAACCTCTAGAAGTAAGATAGTATATTTCTTCTTCATCAATTTTTCCAACAGCTGCTTCGTGAGACATTTCAAGATTAGCTGCACTAGCTTCAAGTTCAGGAACTGCATAAATCAGTGAATCATCTGAAAGAACCAGGCCATGACATTCAAGATGTCCTTTAACGCCTGGAACAGTACCTGCTAAATGTCCTCTAGAGTATATTTTTGATTCATCATTTGATACAGCTCTAGAAACTACTTCTGCAGCTGAACCTTCTCCTTGTAAATAGGCTCTTGAACCAACATCAATAATAGAATCTTTTTGACCACTTTGTATACTTTGGAAAACTGCTTTGGAATTTTTACCATAACAATATGCAGTTGGATAAGATTGGATAGTTTTAACAGGGCTTGTGAGAATGTAATTATTGATATATGTAGTATCATCATCCATTTTTATTCCGGTTCTTGGTCTTACTTCTACTTGTTCTGCCCAATTATGAACCATGGTAAATGTTATTTTGGATCCTGGTTTTAAATAGAATTCTGAAACTCCTACGTGGAGTGCAGATCTAACATCATCACCTGTTGCACAGCCAGTAATTACATGAAGTTCTGAATTTTCTTCTGCTATTATTATATTATGGGCAGTTTGCATAACTGCTTCATCACCAATAAACATACATGCTTGCATTGGAAATACTTCTTTAGTACCTGGTTTAGATCGTATAAAGTATCCACTTTTGGTTCCTTCTTCATGTTCTCGAAGAGCAGTTTGTGCTGTATATTTATCTGCATCAGGAGATACAACATTCCACATATATTGATCTAACCAGTTATATTTGTCAAGTGCCATTTCAAGATTCATTAATTCAATAGATTCTGATATTGGGCTTGAATAAATATTACTTTGATCCATCTGAAGGAATGAACCTGCACGCTCATTTTCAGAAGTATCTACTCCTACTTTTAAAAGTGTGTCTTTAACATGTTTTGGAACGTCTTCGATACTATCTACAGTTTCATGTTCTTCTTTATCTTCTTTTATAAATTCTTCCATGTCAATGTCAGTTCCAATAGCTGCCTTTTTCTTTTTAGCTTTTTCAGCTTTTTGTAACACATCTTGCACATTCAACACATCCTTTAAATCCTTCTTTTCGTATATCATTTAATATTTCATCTGGATTTCCAGAACAAGCTATTTTTCCATCCATCAAAACATGAGCCATATCAGCTCCAACAAAGTTAAGTATATAACCTAGGTGAGTAATAAGTAGTCCTGATCTTTGACGTTGTCCTGGCTTTTTATCTTTATCGAGAAGCACATTTATTTCTTCAGCAAGTAATTCAACATTTTCAATGTCAACACCAGAATCTGGTTCATCAAACATAGTAAAATCTGGCTTTTGAGCAAGTAATTGAAGTATTTCAGAACGTTTAACCTCTCCTCCAGAAAATCCAAGGTTAACATCTCTTTCAAGAAAATCTTCATTAAATTTAAGCTTATTAGCAAGTAATTGCATTTCTGTAGTTAGATTTTCTTCTTTTGGATCATGTCCGCTTTCTACTTTAAGAAGATCCTTTAAATTCACTCCTCTAATAGCTGGAGGATTTTGGAAGCTAACTCCTATTCCACGTTTAACACGTTCTGTAGTATTAAGATTAGTTATATCTTCTCCTTTGAAGATTATACTTCCTCCAACAATTTTATATTTTGGAAATCCAAGAATACTCATAAATAATGTACTTTTACCACTTCCATTAGGGCCTAAAAGTACATGGGTTTCCCCTTCTTTTATGGTCAAATCAATATCTTTTAAGACACGTCTGCCATTCACTTCAACTGCCAAATCAGTTATTTCAAGTAACATCTCTCACACCTTTTCATTTACTATTTAATAAAATTTACAGCAATCTGATATTAGAATTAGTTTAATGTATTTTAATTTTTATATTTATGTTTTTCAAGTTATAAATATTTTCAATAGATTAATCTAATTTTTATTGTATAATATAGGTTTTCTAACCCTTTTTATAATTCTTTTATAATTGTTTATATATTTTTATAAATCATTTTTATAATTCTTTTTATCTTTTCTATTTTTCATAAATTTGTAACTGTTTTTGATTAATATGTTTATATTTTTACTGGAAAAAATATATTCCAAAATCAATATATTTATATAGATGGTTTGTTAAACATATTGTATAGTTAAAACTATATTACAATTAAATATATATTATAATTTTAAAATTGTTGATTTGATTATTTTATTATTTTAATATGGAATATATATTTTGTTTTTTTTTATTTCATTAAATTTTTCTTCAATGAAATAAAATAAGAAAAAATAGGAGTAATTTTATAAAATGGGAGGATATTTTTATATATGGAATATTTTTGTAGTTAAATGTGTTTATTTAAATTATTTGTATGAGATATAGGTTTATAAAGGTCTGATTTTTATTATTTTCATATTAATTTTTTTATTAATGAGAAGAATGTTATCTAATTATTTTTAGGGTAATCTTCTTCTGATTAATAAATGATTGAAGAGCTTTTTGGAAATATTTTCTTGAGTAAATGCTCTTTTTAATGTAAATTTTGTATAGATTTTGGCAATTTATGTCATGGGAGAATCTATTATTTTTACATCATTGATTTTATTAATCAAAAAAGAATGTGTGATAAAAAAAGGGTTTTCCATGATCTTTTAAAGAACTTATATGTTTTTTTTAATATGGACAAATATAGTAATATATTTTGTTTGTATAATGATGTATTCACCCCCTGATTAGATCTGTTAAGATCACATCCCTTTTTTCACACATTTTTAAATAAAATATTAAAACATTTAAACTAATTTTATAATTATTATAAATAATTATTATAATATTAATAATAATATTTAATAATAAATTTAATATATCCTTTTTAAATTTAATTGAATGTCTAATAAATAATATAAATGTACTCATTTTTATATGAATTATATTTTGATTGGACTTATAAGGATATTTGTTTCATCTAATGGAAATTATTAATTAAAATCATGTAAAATGTGTTACTAATTAAAATTTCATTATTATTATATTTATATTTTTACGTGTGACTAATTATTTTATCTCTTATCTATCTTCTTTCATCGAATATTTAATAATATTAGGAGTTTAAATTGTTTTTTTAATTATTATAACTATTATTATCATAATTTATTCTTTTTAATAGATTTTTAACAATTTATATCTTTAAATATTCTTAAAATATACTTATATTTCATTTTCATTCGTTTATTCGACTAATTTTTTGTATTATAATATTATTTTCTTGAAACGTAATATCATATATAAATCTTTCGACTTTAATCTCTAAGTAACCTTTATATTAACATCAATCTAATGTATTAACAGTACATTAATGTAACGCTGAGCTAGCTCATTGAGGTACAATTAAAAAACAATTAGAAAATATTTACAAAATTGCTAATAATTGTTATCAAATGATCTATTGGCATAGTTGGTTAGAATAGTAGATGGCTAATATGACTAATTATGGATAAAATTTGTATAATTAGTGTTTTAGCACTTCTAAATTGTTTTTTATAATGTATACATGTATATGTAATTAAAAATTTAAATACAAATTCTTAATTCTTAAATAAGATATAAAAATTCTTTTCATGAATTTAACTTAATATAGGAATTTAGATTTTAAAAATAAATTAAAAATATTTGAATTAAAAATATTAAAATGGAGGAAACTCTATGGCTGAAGATGACGTAAAAATTGTAATGTTTTGTTGCAACTGGTGTTCCTATGGTGGAGCAGATACTGCAGGTACAGCTAGGATGCAATACCCGCCTAATATTAGAGTAATTAGGGTAATGTGTTCTGGAAGAATTGAACCTCAATTTATATTGAAAGCATTCCGTGAAGGAGCAGATGGTGTAATTGTTGCAGGTTGCCACCACGGTGACTGCCATTATGACGCAGGTAACTATAAATTAGACAGAAGAATGAGATTAGTTTATAAGTTAGCTGAAGATATGGGAATCGGAAAAGAAAGAATCTATCACGATTGGATTTCTGCATCTGAAGGTGAAAAATTTGCAGAAACTGTTAAGATGATGGTAAACCGTATTAAAGAATTAGGTCCTGCACCATTGAAAGAACAGTTAGATGCTGAGGCCTAAGTGGAGGAAATAAAATGGCAGAAAAAGCAAAAATAGGAACAATGTGGCTCGGAGGATGCTCTGGTTGTCACTTATCAATTGCTGATTTTCACGAATCTTTATTAGATGTTTTAGAATTAGCTGATTTCGAATTTTCACCAGTTTTAATGGATACTAAATATGATGAAATTCCTGAAATGGATGTAGTAATTATTGAAGGTGGAATTCGTAATGAAGAAAACAGAGAATTAGCGGAAGAATTAAGAGAAAAAGCAAACTTCATCATTTGTTATGGAACTTGTTCTGCATATGGTGGAATACCTGGATTAGGTAACTTACACACTGTAGAAGACTTAGAACAAGAAGCTTATATTAATTCTCCTAGTACTGTAAATGAAGAAGGAATTATTCCTAATGAAGATGTACCAACCTTAGAAAGCAGAGTCAGACCATTAGGTGAAGCAATCGATGTAGATTTAGTTGTACCTGGTTGCCCTCCAAGATCTGATGTTGTAGCTGAAGCTGTTTTGGCTTTATTAAAAGGAGAAAATGTTGAATTACCAACTACAAATCTTTGTGATGTTTGTCCAAGAGAAAAACCACCTGAAGGTTTAGCTATGGATGTCATTAAAAGACAATTTGAAATTGGAAAACCTGAAGATGATTTATGTTTAATACCTCAAGGATTAATCTGTATGGGACCAGCTACCATATCATTATGTGGTGCAGAATGCCCATCTATAGCTATCCAATGTAGAGGTTGTTATGGACCTACTTCCAAAGTTAAAGATCAAGGTGCTAAAATGATTAGTGCTATTGCATCTGATTATGGGGTAGAAGAAGATAAAACCATAGACCCAGAACAAGTAGCTAATCAATTAGATGATATTGTTGGTACTTTCTATACCTTCACATTACCAGCTGCTTTAATACCTGCAAAAATGCAAAAAGGAGGTAAGTAAATATGGTAAAACTTACTATGGAACCTGTAACTCGTATTGAAGGACACGCAAAAATTACAGTCCAACTTGACGATGCAGGAAATGTACAAGATACAAGATTACATGTAATGGAATTTAGAGGATTTGAAAAATTCATGCAAGGACGTCCTGTTGAGGAAGCTCCTAGGATTGTCCCAAGAATTTGTGGTATTTGTGATGTACAACACCACTTAGCTGCTGCAAAAGCTGCTGATCAATGTTATGGATTTAATGATGACGATATCTTACCAGATGCTTATAAAATGAGAGAATTAATGAATTGGGGTTCATATATGCACTCCCATGCATTACACTTTTATTTCTTAGCAGCTCCTGATTTAGTTATTCCTGAAGGAACTAGAAAAACAAGAAATGTTTTCCAAGTTATTAAAGATATGCCTGAAGTAGCTTTACAAGCTATTCAAATGAGAAAAAACGGTTTAGATATTGTTAAAGCTGTTGGTGGAAGACCAATTCACCCAACTTCATCAACTCCTGGTGGAATTTCTACTGAACTCGATGCAGAAACCCAAAAAGATTTACTTGGTAAAGCTCAACAAAACGTAGAATTAGCTCAAGCAACTTTAGACTTAGCTACTCCTATATTTGAAGAAAAAATTGACTTAGTAAACTCTTTAGGTAATTTCGGCGACACTAGACATTGTGGTATAACTAAAGATGGTGTTTGGGATGTTTACAACGGTGATGTCAGAATCAAAAGTAAAGATGGTTCTAAAGTTGAATATGAATACAACAATCTCGAATACTTAGATATTGTTGCAGAACATGTAAAACCTTACTCTTGGTTAAAATTCCCTTATATTAAAGAATTAGGATACCCTGATGGTATTTACAGAGTAGCTCCATTATCAAGAATTAATGTAGCTGATAAAATGCCTGATGCAGCACCACTTGCTCAAGACAGATTCAAAGAATTCCATGACAAATTTGGATATGGTCAAGCACCATTACTCTTCCACTGGGCTAGATTAATCGAACTTTTAGCTTCAGCTGAATGTGCAGTTAGTCACTTAGAAGGTGATTTATCTGGTAAAAAATTCCCAGATGCAATTGAAAGAGTAGCTGGTGAAGGTGCAGGTATTGTAGAAGCTCCTCGTGGAACTTTAATACACCATTATAAAACTGATGATGATGGTTTAATGACTAATGTTAACATTGTTGTTGCAACCATACAAAACAACCCAGCTATGGAAATGGGTATTCAAAAAGTAGCTAAAGACTATATTAAACCAGGTGTTGAAGTAGATGATAGTATTTTCAACTTAATGGAAATGGTTATCAGAGCATACGACCCATGTTTATCCTGCGCTACTCACTCAATGGATAGTCAAATGAGATTAGCTACTGTAGAAGTTTATGATAGTGAAGGCAATTTAATTAAAAAAGTCTAAATAGGAGTGTAACAAATGATCGTAGTCAATCAAGAAGACTGCATCAAATGTGGAGCATGTGAAGGAACTTGCCCAACTACAGCTATTGAATTAGAGGACCAAAAAGTTGTCTATTGTGATATCTGTGGTGGGGAACCTAAATGTGTTGAAACTTGCCCACAAGGTGCACTCAGTGTAGATGAATTACTCATTGATGAGAGTGGAGACACCCAAGCAAGAATTGTTTTCAATCCAGCTAAATGTAATCAATGTGGGGATTGCGTAGAAATATGCCCACCTCAAACATTGAAGCTTTGTGATTGTGAAGGAGCTTTGAATTTACAAGGTTTCTGTGTAATGTGTCAAAAATGTATAGACGTTTGTCCAGTTCAAGTAATTGGAATTCCAGGAATCAAAGAACCTAAAACTCGTGAATTAGAAATCACTAGTCCTATCTTTATTAAAGATTGTGTTGGATGTGGAACTTGTGTCCCTGAATGTCCTGTCGATGCTATTACACTTGAAGAAGTTGGTGGAGAAATCGTTATTGATGAAGATACTTGTATAAAATGTGGTATTTGTTCTCAAACTTGCCCATGGGATGCAGTATTCATTTCAAAAATAAAACCAGAAAAACGTTCAAAAGAAATCAAGTCATTCACTTTAGATGAAGAAACTTGTATTGGATGTAACAGCTGTGTTGATGCTTGTCCTGGTGATTTCATTGAAGCAAACTCTAACTTAACTGTAAATCTTCCATCTATTTGTGCCGCTTGTAGTTTATGTGAAAAAATCTGTCCAGTTGATGCTATTAGTTTAGATGTCGAATGGGGAGATGCTAAACCTGCAAACGAAGAAGGTGTAGTTAACAATCCTGAAAAATGTGATTTCTTAGGAACTTGTGCAACAGCTTGTCCTTCTGAAGCTATTCGTGTAGTTAGAAAGGACGGAGTACAAATACCTGGAGAAGAACAAACCAACAAAGAACCATCATTTAATATGTGTGTTAGATGTGGAGCATGTGCTGCTGCATGTCCTGAAGGTGCTTTAACTTTAGCTCCTATTGACAAAGTATACAATGGTGAAATTGTTGAAAGAAACAGAATTGTTTTCAATCCAGCTAAATGTAATCAATGTGGAGATTGTATCGATGTTTGTCCATATGATATGTTGAAACTCAAAGACGAAGGTAATTTACCTCTCGTTGGTTTCTGTACCTTATGTGAACAATGTATCGAAGCATGTCCTAAAGATGCAATGGAATTCAGATAAACACAAAAAGAGATTTTTAATTAAATATTAGATGGTTTATCCATCTATTTTCTTATTTTTTTACTTATTATTTTACTATTTAATTTATAATTAATATTTACTTATTTTTATAGAATGATAATTATTTGCTAATTCTAATCATATTATTCTAACATTTTTATAATAATATTGTTCTAATTCATATTGTTATAACTCATTATTATATTCATTATTTTTTATTAGATGCTTTTTCACGATTTCATATAAATATAATTAAATAAAAAATATATGATAATTAATTATTAGCATATAATTATTTATATATGCTAAATCATATAAATCAATATAAACATATAATTATATTACATATTTGGTATATTGTATAAATGGTATTTAATATGAAAAATGAAAACAAAATAAGAACTACTTTAAATCTTGATAAAGATGTTATGAAGAGGATTAAAGTCGTTGCTTTAAATAAAAACACTACACAAACTGAAATAATTAATAAATACTTGAAAAAAGGGCTTGAATCAGAAAAATCAGTAGATAAAATACCTAATTATTTAATAGCTAACAACGACACTTATAACCCAGATCCTGAAGAAATCGAGAAAATGGCTGGGATGTTTATAACTGATAAACCTTTTAATGCTGTAAAAATTGTAAGAAAAATAAGAAAGGGATATTTATGATATTTCTTGATACTAGCTTTATAGTTTCTTACTATGTAACTAGTGAAAAACATCATCAAAAAGCATTGAAAATATCTAAAGATATTGTTGGTAAGGAACAGATAATATCTAGATTGATAATATCTGAGGTCGTGAATGTTCTACACAATAAATTAAAATTAGATAAAGAAAAGATAATGGAACTTTATTATATTTTGAATAAAAATTATACAATTATAGAAGATCATCATTTTTATAATCAAGCCATGAAAATGATTATGAATTACGAAAAAAGATTACCTTTTTTTGACTTTATATTTATGTGTGTAATGGAAGAATTAGAAATAAAGGAAATAGCTTCATTTGATGAACATTTTGATTTAAATAAAAATATTAATAGAATTTATTAATTAAAATATTAATTAAAATATCTTATAATAATATTTCTTATAAAAATAATTGCTATTTTTATATTCTTATTTGTATTATCTTATTATTTTTATTCTATTATTATTTCTATTATTCTATTATTTTTATTATTCTTATTATTCTATTATTTCTATTCTGATTTTTTTGATTTTAGTTTTTTATATAATATATATCCTACTATACCAATAACAATAGCTATTACAGCTACTTCTTCTAAAAATGAAATTTGTCCAGCTATTTCCTGATAAAAATTTCCAAATTGCCAACCTAAAAATCCAAGAATAGTAGCTCTTACTAGGCCACCAATAAATGTTATTATTATATATTTTTTTAAATCATATCTTATTATTCCACAAAATGCACTTATAGCTACACTTGGAATAATAGGGATTGCTCTTACTCCAAACAGAATTAATTCGTCATTTGTTTGCTCTTGAAACTTTTCATCAGTTTTTTCAATATCTTCCCACCGAATAGCCAAATATTTCCCCCACTTACTTATAAATGGCTTTCCAATATAATAGCAAAGTCCATAAATAAATAATGATCCTATACTCATTCCTAATGCTGCAGGAAGAGATACACTAAAGATAAGGTTCAATACTGAGTTTAAACCAATACTTTGTCCTTCTAATATGAAAAAGCTACTTCCAAGGATTATTATTGTTGATGGAATTGGGGCTATTATTTCTTCAATTATACTCCCAAGAAAAACTCCTATTGCACCATAATCAATAAAAAAAGTTTGTAATAGGGAGGTTATAGATTCTAACATATTATCATTACTTAATTATTGTCTAATTATTAAATTATTTAATTTAATTATAGATTAATTTTAAACTTAATTATTTATAATTGAATTTAAATTTATAATTGAATTTAATTATTAATTTTATTATAAGTTAATTTATATTAAAAATAAATTAACTTTATTCATATTATTAAATTAATTTTATTTTTTAAATTTTATATTCTATTTAATTTTATTATTTGTACATTATTACCTATTCAACTTAAATATGCTTCCTTCTCTTATATAACCTTTTTTCAGATAAAATTTATCTTCATCTGACATTACATATATGTCATGTTCAGGATAGTCTATACATAGTTGTTCCATAAGTTTTTGTCCAATTTTATTGTTTCTATAATCTCTGTCTACTAACAAATCACATATATAAATATAAAAACCATAATCATCTAAAGAACGTGAATATCCACATAAAGTATTCTCTTCATAGGCAACATAGGTAATAGATTCTAGTAATGCTTTTTTGTACTTTTCAATAGTATTAGTAGAAGTATAACAGTCCCAACCTTCTTTTTTTAGAAGACTAATTAATGATTCTTCATCTTTTCTTTCATATTTTTTCAGATGCATTATTTAACACAATCCGATAATTTACATGCTAAATTAACTTTCTTCTATTATTAATTTATGCTCTTCTAATTCTAACCGAATAAATTTACCATTAATAACTTTTTTTTCATTTAATATATCTGTCATAGTTATTTTTTCACCATCAATATCAACAACCATAACATCTTCCATTAGTAAGTCACCATTTGTATTATAAATATTAGATTCACACATAATTAAAACCTCTATAATTAGTTTATTTATTAAAATTATTAATAATTATTAAATGAATTTTGTATTAAATTAATCATAAACATATTTTCTTGCATTGTTATTATTTAAATCAAAATTATCTTCTATATAATTTTCTTTCATTATAATATTCCCATTACAAATTGTCATAGTAGCTATTCCTTTATATTCACAATTTTCAAATGGGCTGTATTCTGCCTTGGTATAAAATTCATCAAGTTTAAATTTTCCTTTTTTTTTCAAATCCACTACAACAAGATCTGCATCATAGTCTATTTTTATTTTTCCTTTGTTTTCAATATTAAATCTATGTGCTGGATTTTCTGACATTAATTTAGGTATCATTTTCAAATCAATATTTCCTTTGTTTACTTCAGTAAGTAATAACGGAAGAGTTGTTTCTAAATTAGGAATCCCTGGGCTTGAATCCCAAACTCCTTTTTGTTTTTCTTCTAAAGAATGAGGGGCATGATCTGTTCCAATCATATTAATATTCTTCAAATTAGAAATGGTTAAATTTTCTCCTTCAGGCCTAAGAGGAGGATTTGTTTTCAACATAGTTCCAAATTTATCAAAAGCTGTGTTATTGAGAAGTAAATGGTGAGGGGTTATTTCTGTTGTAATATCAAATTTGTCTAAAGCTAATTTTAAAGATTTTAAATAATCCAATGATTTTTTTGTACTTAAATGACAAATATGTAAAGATAATTTATATTTTTCAGCTAAAAATGTCGCATAACCAACTGAAACAAGTTCTGACTCTGATGGTCGAGCATAGCTATAATCTATGGCTGTATTTCCTCGTGTACAACCTAATCTTTTAAGTCTTTTAGTATTTTCTTCTATAATTTCTTTATTTTCACAATGTAAAGTTATTATATGTTGTAATTTTGATTTTGAACCATATTCTTTATTTATAATAGATATATTTTTAAACATATCTTCAATTTCAGAATCACTAAATAAATCCATGAATATTTTAAAAGAAGCAGGATTAAGCTTAGCTATTTTTCTAAGATTATCTAAATCTTTAACTCCAGCATGAAGTCCAAAATTGACTATGCTTTTATTTTCACCTATTTTTTTCTTTTCTTTAAAAGCTTTAGCTGTATCTGTTGGAGGAATTGTGTTGGGCATATCTAATATAGTTGTAAATCCTCCATTAGCTGCAGCCAAACTCCCTGTTTTAAGACTTTCTTTGTAAGTTAAACCAGGATCTCTAAAATGAACATGGGGATCAATTAAACCTGGTAAAACGAAGTTATTTTTTACATCAACCTCATTATCTCCTTTCAAAGGTTGTTTAGATATTTCTGCAATTTTTCCATTTTTTATCCCAATATAATTATTATCAGAATTATCAACAAATTTACAATTTTTAAGTACTAAATCGTTCATTTTTAGCTTCCTGGAGATTTAATCATTGAATAATAAAATAATAAAGTAATAAATTAATAGTAATACCTCAAAATTTGGATATTCTTATTTTTTTTCTAATTATTTGTTTTTTATACCTTATATTTTTATTGTAGTATTTTATTCTAGTATCTTTGTATTTTCATACTTTCTTTTTTAATATTAGAAAACTAATTATAATGAAAAAAATATAAATAAAAATATGCCTTCAGATGAACTACAACCATCAGAAGATTTTGTAAAAGAAATCATTAAAAGAGATAGAAAAATCTTTTTTAAGGATTATAATGATTCTATCAATTATAAATCATCTAATAATTATAATAATGATATTAACATTGATATTGATAATAATATGCATGATGATAACATTGAAGATAATCATAAAAGTATTCCTTTTAAATCTGACGAAAATCCAATCATTGCTGATTTCACAGAATACAATCCTCTTCATAATGGGCATTATCATTGTATGAAAGTAGCTAAAGAGAAAGTTCCTAATGGAATTTTTGTAGCTATTGTACCGGGCCTATTTGAAAGAAGTGGTAGAGGAATTCCTTTTATAATGACTAGACAAGCTAGAGCTAAAATAGCTATAGCTGTTGGTGCAGATATTGTAGTTGAAGGGCCTCCTATGGGAATTATGGGTTCTGGACAATACTCATTGTGCTTAGCTAAAACTTTCCAAGGGGTTTGTGCTGACTATATGCCTAGAGGATATCGTCCTTTTGATGAATATGGGATTATTCTTGATAGAATAGCTAAAGGCCATGGAGTTGCTCCTAAACCTTATAAAATCATCGATATGGACACTTCTGAAGTTTTATTTGAAGGTAAACTTGAAGAAGATAATTATGTTATAGCTTCGCTTTCAAAATCTTTAAAAAAAATCAATTTTGACTTTAAAAACAAATTTATATTTGTTAAGCGTATTAAAGGAGTAAGTGGAACTTTAATTCGCCAAGCTACTACAACAGGTAACTTTAACAATGTTAAAACTATGTTACCTAAAGAAACCATATCTATACTTGAAAATGAAATGAAAGAAGGTAGGGCTCCACTTCACTTATCTCGAGATAGTGATTCAATACTAGATTCAGCTAATAATCTTTCATTAGACGAATTAAATAAATTAAATTTGATTGATAAAGAAACTGCTAAAAAAATTGTTGAATCAAGAGAAAATAAAGATTTTGAATCTATTGAAGAAATTCAAAATTGTATCTCATATGGGTTTTCAACTCACTTCAACCATAGGGTTTTAAGTGTATTAGAAACTAAAATAAATAAGGATATAATTTATGATTATATTGATAACTACTCTTCTAAAATACGTGTTTTAGATTATAAAAATGAAGATGTTTTAGAAGAATTTAAACAAAAAATTAACAATAATAATAGGAGAATCGAATTATGGCAATAAAAAATGGTGATTTTATTAAATTAGAATTTACTGGTAAAATTAAAGAAACTGGGGATGTTTTTGATACTACTAATCAAGAAGTAGCTGAAGAAGCTGGAATTTTAGTAGAAAATAAAGAATATGGTCCTATTCCAATTATTGTTGGAGGAAATCATTTACTTAAAGCTATTGATGAGGCTGTTATTGGAATGGACGTTGGAGATTCAAAAGAAATTGAAGTATCTCCTAAAGATGGTTTTGGAGAAAGAGACTCTAATTTAATTCAATTAATTCCTATGAAAGAGTTTAAAAAACAGGGGATGACTCCTCATGTTGGAATGGAATTAACTTCTGAAGGGCACAAAGGAAGAGTTTTAACTATTAGTGGTGGAAGAGTAAGAGTTGACTTTAATCATGATTTAGCTGGTAAAACTCTCGAATATGCTGTTGTTGTTTCTGATATTATTGAAGAGGATGAAGAAAGAATAAAAAGTATGATTCAACTTCATTATTCATATCCTAATATGGATCTCAATAAAACTGAAATTAAAATTGATGGAGATAAAGTCAGTATAAAATTAGATGAAATCACCAGATTTGACCAAAAATCTTACATGGATGTTACTTTTGCAAGATTTAGAATTGCTAAAGACATCTGGGATAACATGGACTTTGAAAAAGTAGAATTTGTTGATGAATTTGAAAAGAAAGTAGAAGAATCTGATGAACAAGATTCTAATAATGAAAAAAGTGAAGAATAAATAGATTCTTACTTTTTTATAATTTTTATCTTCATTGTTTGTTTTTATTTTTATTTTTCTTTTTAAACTTTTATTTTTTATTATTCTCTAATTTTTATTATATTATTTAGATTTTTATTTAAAATTAACTAAACATTTGACCAAGAACTTCTCCAGGGTTTCCAATGAATGCTCCTAGGGCACTTATGAAACTTGGGTATTGGCCATTTAATGTTAATAGATAGACTATATATAATACAACTAATATAATCAGTATAACTAATAGCACAGTCAAAACTTTTTCTAATGAAGAAAATGGTTTCTTTTCTTCTTTTTTATAATGAATGTTCCCTCTATGTAATGTAGAATGTGTATATTCTCTTGGATTTTCTTTATTTGGAGTGTCAGATTTAACACTTCTCAAATTTTCCATAATTGGAACATTTCTATTTCTATCTTCATTATTATTAATTCCTGAATTGGTAAATTTTTCTGTTTGAACTGGTTCTTCTGGAACATCTGGAACGAAAGGTTCTCTAGTTATTGATCCATGCTCTGCTTCATCTTTAGCTAATTGCTCACTTAAAGAAACATTTTGAACTTTATTAGCTCCAATATTTCTATTATCTCTAAAATTTTCACCAGATCTATTCTCACCATGTCTGGTATTTTTCTGATTTTCAGGATTTTCATCAAAATAAAGATCATCTAAATATTTTTCATATTTTTCTTCAATTTTATTGTCATATTGAGGTTTTGAAGAATTGTTATTTCCATTAATATCATTATATAATCTATCATCACTATAAATATCATCATGAGGTCTATATGGGTTATTATTGTTGTGATTTAGATTATTATTTAGATTATTATTAAGGTTTTCATTTAAATTATTGTTGTCATTAAGATTATTATTAAGGTTTTTATTAAAATCATCATTATCTCTATTGATATTTTGATTTTGAGGAGGTATTTCTTCTTTTATTCTCTGAGGTTCTCTTGTAATTTGATCTATTGGGTTTGTTTCTTCGATTTTTGGGGTTTGTGTTTGTTCTATTGGGGTTTCTTTTTGAATTGTATTTTCTGACCCTTTTTGTACAGGAGTTTGTTCTTGATTATCGTATGTATCTTTTGGAGTGGAAACATCTTGTTTTGGAATAGAAGTGTCCTGAGTTTCACTATCTGGAGTTTTACTGGCAATACTTGTTAATTCTGGACCTACAAGATCACTCATACATTCTTCACAGTAATTCTTACCAGCAATATTTATTGCACAATCTTCACATAATTCTTTTCCACAGAACTGGCAATTAGCTACAGATTCTTTATTTGGATGATTTTGACAACTCATGTTTTCTACCTCAATAATAAGATGATAAATAATATTATATTATAATTGTTCTCACTCATTATTTATATTTAATGTTAATATTAATAGATATAAATTTAATAGGATATAAACAAAGATAGATAAATAATTCTATAATGAATTATTTTATATATTTGTTCATATTTCTATTCTTTTGTAGGCCAAGTTAATATTTTTGGTATTTTAACTTTTTTATAATGATCTTTTATTATCTGTGGCCAATTCTCTTCATCAAATCCTTTTTGAGCTAAAAATCCGAACAACCATCTAGTTAAACCTAAACCAGTACAACCTGTCCAAAGTGTATGTTTATGAGCTTCTCTAATAGAGAATCCTTCAGTAAAATGAGTTCCATGGACATTTGCAGAAACAACAGCTACTCCTTTTTTCTGGCCTGGAACTACTAACCTCATTTCATATTTTGGAACATCTGGAAATTCGATTCCTCTGTTTTCAACTTTTCTTCCTTCAAGATAGAATGGATCATCTCCAATTTCAGTATACCATTGAAGTTCAAGTTCACTAGCTAATTCATGGGATAATTCAAGAGTATCGTCTCTGATTTTATTAGTATTTTCTGGTTTATCTATCCATACTAATTCAATACGTTGGAATTCATGAACTCTATCAATTCCTTTAGCTCCACCAGACTCCCATCTATATGTCCAACCACTTTTATCATAGAATTTTATTGGAAGATCTTTTTCATCTATAACTTCATGAGAAAGGAATTCATAGAATGGCTCACATTGAGCAGCAGCTAAAACATATGCAGGATCTTTAAGTCCATCTTTTAGAAGATCCATTGGAACTTCTCGGTTAATAGCTAATTCATTTTTAAACTTATCAAATAATTCTGGGTCTCTCTTTGGAGCACTACAATAATACATTCCTTCAGGAAGGCCATCAAGATATCTCATCTTGTCCATTGTAGGAATTGGAATTAATTTTGGGAAAAGACATTCATCAAATCCAAGTTTTTCAATTACTTTATCAATAAGAATTGCTTCAAATGCTCTTTGAAGTGCTGTCATTTGAGGTCCATAAAACCACTGTCCTCTTCCAGGGAATGTTTTTATCCATCCAAGTTCAATAGCTTTTTCAGTCACATCTCCCTTAAAATATGTTTCAAATTCAGGACTTCTAGCTATTATTTCTCCAGGAGTAATCTTTGTTACACTAAATGTAAGATCTTTTTGTTCTCCAGTATCATCATCTGGACATCCAGCTGCCATAGGTGCTTTTTCTTCATCATCAACCTTTTTTTCTCCAATTTTGTCTTTATCATCTTCTTTATTATCTTCTTCTTTTTTAGTAGCTACATGTTTTATTACTCTATTTACTGTCTGTTTCTTAATTTCAGATTCATTAATATCTTTTAAAGTAATAACAACATTTTTACCTTCTATTTTTAAATCAGTTATTTGTGGAAGGTTTTTTGCAAGGTCTTTGTTGATTTCATATTCACCAACTCCTGTTGGAATGGTTACTGTATAGGTATCTACATGTAATTTTCTAACACCTAAATGGTATTTTTTACCAAGTAATTGTGTTAATGGTTTTTTAATCCTAAGTAATCCATCATGGGATCTTACTTTACTGCCAGATTCAATTTCAACATGCAATTCATTATCTTTAACATCCCATTTTGTTATTTGTGCACCATCTTCTTCACGTCCCTCTTTTACACCACGAAGCAATATTTCTTTATTAGCTTCTTCAATGAAGTTAGCTATGTCCTCTTTAGCTTCTTCAACATTTTTATTAAATGTTATTGTCCCTTCAAGTAAAAATTTCATTATTTCACCTTTTATAAGAATAATTTTTATATTTTTGATTATTTTATTAAAGAAATTATAAATTAGATTATATTTGATTATAATTATATCATATTAAATAAATATATCCTATTATATAATAATATCCTATTATATAATATTCTATTATATAATATCCTATTTTATATTATTTAATATTATATTTGATTATTATATTGATATAGAATATCTAGATAATCTGTATTATTAAAATTATAAAATTTAGATTAATATTTACATCAATTATAGATTTTTTAAAATATTTTTAAAATATTTTTATAAAATTATTATATTATTAATTATAATAAAATAATTAATAAAATAATTTTTTAAATTATCATCTAATAATTAATTTTAAATATTAAGTAAACTATTTAATTAGTTAATATATGATTAATTAGTTAATGTTTGATATTTAACTACTCGATACCGATTCAAGAACTTTTTCAACAAGTATTTCAGAAAATATTAAATCGTCAGCTGTAGCTAGAAATGTAGAAAGAGAATCAGACTTTAAACTAAAAGTGAGAATGTTATTTTCTTTTTTAGATTTGACATAGCCTTTATTTTCTGCTTCTAAAGATTTTAAGGATATATCAGCGTCCTTGGAATTTTCATATTCCATTTTAATTTCAGCTTCTATTTTCATTTTATCAACATCTTTTTGAAATAAAATTAGTAGTTTTTTTAAATTTATAATATTTAAAGATATTTTTGTTTTTAATATTATATATCTTTATCTATATGTAGTTATAATCATATCGTAATTTAAAGTTAAATAAATATCTAAAAAATATTCATATGAAAAGGCTAAATTTTGTTTTTATCACTAATTTTTTTTATTAAATTTCTTGATTTTATTTAATGTTAATTTTTTAGAAAAATATATATATTAGAATTAATTTAATTTATTAAATATATAGTAATTGGAAATTTTAACATTTAAACATATAAAAAAGACGTTATAAATCTTTAAAGAATCAATATTTGCATTAAATGTGATTTAATTATAATTTTTAAGAATGTTTTTTTGAATATCATATTATTACATAACGAATATTCTAGATTTGTCTTTATAACAATTGTTATTAAAATTAAAATTGGGATTACTATATTTGGTAAATATATACTCTAAATATAACTATAATATATTGTATAATATCTCATAAATCTCATATTATAATCTATATTATACTTTATATTATAATCTATAATTATAGGTTTTGAAATAATGAAAAATAATAAAAAATATAGTATTTTAATACTATTCAGTGTTTTAATTGTACTAGTTTCAATGTCTAGTGTAAATGCTACTAAAAATACTCATATTGTAGTTGATAAAATTTCAGATACTACTGAAAATGGTTATGTTGATATTAAAGCTACAATATATGATGAAAATAATAATGTATTACCTGGAAAAATGATAGATTTTTCAGTTAATGGTGGGCATTGTAATGGTCATATAGTCTCAGATGAAAATGGTATAAGTGGTATGTATAACTACTTTGTACAAAATTCAGGTAAAAATACAGTCAATGTTAGTTTTGCAGGAGATAGTGAATATTCAAGTAGTTATAATGTTGTTACTTTTAATGTTATAAGTCCAAATCAAATAAACAATACGACTTCAGTTAATAATACAAATTCAGACAATAAAACTATTACAAAAAATACTCCAAAAACTTCTTTGAAAGTAAAAAATAATTATGCTGTTTCAAAAGGTAAATTAGCTTTAAAATCTCTTTTTACAAATGCGGGTCCAAATAAAAAGACATTTTTAGTATATTACAAAATTCCTAAAGGTTTGGCCGTTAAAAAACCATTAGTTAGTAAAGGAGTTAAATTCCATTATAATAAAAAAACTAGAATACTCATATTAAAAGTTGAAAACTTAAAAGTTGGTTCAAAAAATTCAGCAAAAGTTATTTTTAATTTCAAGGCTAAAAAAGGAATATATAAGTTTTCTCCAGTGATTAAAACTTCTGGATTAAAAACAATATATAACAATAAAATAAAAGCAATAGTAAAAAGATAGTTTTATGTGATGCTTTATTATTATGAAGAATTAATCCTATCTAAAAAAGAGCATTTCTGGCTGAAAATCATAAAATAATCAGTCAGAGAAGTTCAATATTCATCGAATAAATATTAATTTTTTATTTACATTTTTTTATTCATGAATCTCATTTTCTTTCATGAATCTAGCATTGTTTCTAAATTAGATGCTATTTTTTTTATAGATCTAAGAGCAGATGAGTTTTTGTAATTCATCAATGGTTTTCCTTCCATATCTGACATAGTAACATCTTTGTCTGTAGGAATAGATCCTATAAGTTCAATATCTAATTCATTTAGATTTTTTTCCACAAATTCTTTTTCTTCTATTGAAGAACATTTATTTAAAACAGCTAATGTCTTTTTTATTCCAATATCTGTTGAAAGATTTTTAATTCTTTCAGCTGTTTCAAGAGATTTAAGGCCTGGTTCAACTACAATAATCATTGCATCAACAGATTCGGCTGTACGCCGTCCAAGATGTTCAATTCCCGCTTCCATATCAAGTAAAACCATTTCTTCTTTTTTAACAACAATGTTTCGAAGAAGAGCTTTAAGTAATACGGCAGCTGGACAAACACAACCTTCTCCACCTTTTTCAACAGTACCCATAGTCATTAATTTGAGGGATCCATCTTTTTTGTAATCATAAGATAGTTTTTCAGGAAGATCACTGATTTTAGGGTTCATTTTGAACACTTCTCCAAATGAAGCACCACTGTCTGCACCTGTCCGTTCTTTAATTAATTCTCGCATAGATGAAATCGGAACAATTTTTTCTTTAACTCCAAGACTTGTTGCTAAATTCATATCTGGATCGGCATCAATTGCAAAAACAGCATGGTTTTCTGAGAATATACATGCTAATGTACTAGTTAATGTAGTTTTTCCAACACCACCTTTTCCACTAATTGCAATTTTCATTTTATCTCCTTATTTATAAATATTTTCTTATTTTAATAGATATTCAATATTTTAATTCTATTTTAATTCTATTTTATTTATTATTTATTTATTATTTATTTTATTTTAATTATTTTATCCAATAAATTTTAAAATATTCAAAAATTTTTATACTATGCTTTACATATATTATTATTGTAATAAACATTTATTTATAATGAGATTATATGAGATTATAGTAATTTTAATGAAATCATAAATATAATAAATAAAATTTTATTTCATTATAATAATCAATAATAATTCATATTATAATTTATTCAATAATTTATTCATATAATATAATAATTTTATAAAAATAAATTGAAAATATATTAAAATTAAATCAAAATTAAAATTTAATCATAAAAATAAATTATAAAAATAATTATAAATATAATAAAAATATGTAATAACCAAATTAATTAATAAAATTTAAGGATTAATTCATTTTTGCTAAAAATTAAATTTTAAAAATTTAAATCTTGGTTATTTTACTATATATTATATTCAATATAGTAACATTTATTAATACCAATTCAGATAAATAATTTTATTCTATCTAGTTATGTATTTAATATAAATCTTAAATATTTTTAATCTTAAATTTTATATTATTGGGCATAGTTTGTGTTTTAGTAGCAATTTGAGATAATTCGCTCTTAAAAATGCCTATAAGTCTATTGTGACTTAATAAAATTATTTTGATAGAAACACAATTAATATATAATTCAATTTTATTATGGAGGACTATTAATGGTTCGTGCTTATACAAGAAGAGAATATATAAGAAAAATTCCTGGTTCTAAGGTAGTTCAATTTGATATGGGGAATCTCTCTGAGGAATTTCCAGTAAAAGTAACTTTGGCTGTGAAAAGCCCTGCTCATTTGAGTCATAACTCATTAGAAGCTGCTCGTATTGCTTCTAACAGATTTATGCAAAGAAAAGCCGGAAGAATGGGATATCATTTAAAAATTAGAGTTTTCCCTCACCAAATCGTAAGAGAAAACCCAATGGCTACAGGTGCAGGTGCAGATAGGGTACAGAATGGTATGAGAAAAGCTTTTGGTAAATCAATTAGTTCTGAAGCTATTGTTAAAAAAAATCAAAAAGTTTTAACCATCGAAACCAATAAAAAGAATTTCCTTGATGCAAAAGAATCTTTAAGAAGAGCATCTATGAAATTGCCTGTTGGTTGTAGAATCGTAGTTGAAAAAGGAGAAGAATTAGTTAAATAATCTTATTATTTAACTTTTTATCTTGTTTAATCTGTTATTAGATTATAATTTATAAATATACTGAGATATTATTCAGATTATCCAATATTTGTGTATTTTTTACGATAATTTTTACATTAAGTTTTACATTAAACATTAATTAATATATTAGGTAATATATTAAGTTTTAATTAAGCCTTAGTTAATATATTAGGTTATAATTAAGATTTAATCAAATCATATATTAATTAAGTTTAAATTAAGTTTAATAATTTTACAATCATTATTATGGCATTATTTTCTATTTAGAAATCAAGGATGAAAACTATGTATGTTGAAAGGTTTGAAAATATAAGTAAGGAAGATGTTGGAATTGCTGGGGGAAAAGGAGCTAATTTAGGCGAATTAACTCAAGCAGGGATACCAGTACCTCCTGGATTTGTAGTTACTGCAGAAACTTATAATAAATTCATGACTGATACAGGAATAATCGATAATATCATGGATATATTAAGTGGAATTGATATTAATAATACTAAAGAACTTCAAAAATCAGCTGAAAAGATTAAAAAAATTATTATAAATACTTCTATTCCAGAAGATATTTCTGCTCTTATTATTGAAGCTTATAATGCTCTTTGTCAAAAAACTGGGGACGATGATCTTCTTGTAGCTATTAGATCTTCAGCAACTGCAGAAGATTTACCAGAAGCTTCATTTGCAGGTCAACAAGATACATTTTTAAATATTCATGGTTCTGAATCTGTAATCGAATATGTAAGGAAATGTTGGGCATCTCTTTTTGAAGCTAGAGCAATATTTTATCGTGAAGAAAATAATTTTGAACATTCAAAAGTTTATATTGCAGTAGTTGTTCAAGAGATGGTCGAATCTGAAAAAGCAGGTGTAATGTTTACTGTTAATCCTTCTACTGGTGAAGATGTAGCTCTTATTGAAGGATCTTGGGGATTAGGAGAAGCTGTTGTTTCAGGTTCTGTAACTCCAGATACTTATTATGTTGATAAAAAGACTAATGAAGTCTTAAACTTAAGTATTGCTGATAAAAAGGTAATGTTTGAAAAATTACCTAGTGGTGAAACTAAACAAGTTGATGTTCCAGAAGAACTAAGAAATAAAAGGGTTTTATCTGAAAATGAACTTATTGAGTTAACTGAAATGGGAAAACGTATCCAAAAGCATTATGATGCTCCACAAGATACTGAATGGGCTTTCCATGATAACACTCTTTATATGTTACAATCAAGACCAATCACTACTTTAGATGAAGGTACTGAAGTTTCAGGTTCTACTGCAGAACCTGATGATGATTTGGAATCTAGGGAAGTTATTGTAAGGGGTCTTGGTGCAAGTCCTGGAATGGCATCTGGCTCTGTTAAAATTATTCGTAAAATTGATGAGTTAGATAAAATTCAAGATGGGGATATAATGGTTACAACCATGACTACTCCTGATATGGTTCCAGCTATGAAAAGATCTAGTGGAATTATCACTGATGAAGGTGGAATAACTTGTCATGCAGCAATTATATCTCGTGAACTTGGAATTCCTTGTGTTGTTGGAACTGGAAATGCAACTGAAGTTCTTAAAGAAAATTCTAAAGTAACTATTGATGGTAAAAAAGGGCTTGTCTTTGAAGGTGAGTTCAAAATAACTAAAGAAAAACAAACTGAAAAAATCTCTGTTCAAGCTGCAGCCCCTATTATAACTGTAACTGAAGTTAAAGCTAACGTGAGTATGCCAGAAGCAGCTAAAAAAGCTTTCGCTACTGGTGCTGATGGGGTAGGATTGCTTAGAACAGAACATATGATGTTAACTGCTGGTGTTCATCCAAATAAATTTATCAATGATGGTAGGGAAGATGAACTTATAAAAATATTGATGGAAAATATTTTAAAAGTAGTGGATGTTTTCTATCCAAAACCAGTTTGGTATAGAACTTTAGATGCTCCTACAGACGAATTCCAAACCCTTGAAGGTGGAGAAGATGAACCTCATGAACATAATCCAATGCTTGGTTGGAGAGGTATTAGAAGAGAGCTTGATCAGCCCGATATTCTTAAAGCTGAATTTAAAGCTATTAAAAAGCTCCATGAACAAGGCTATACTAATATCGGAATTATGATTCCATTATCACAGAGTCCTGAAGAATTAAGAAAAGCTAAAATGATTTCTGAAGAAGTAGGACTTATACCTCACAAAGATGTTGATTTTGGCATAATGGTAGAAACTCCAGCTGCAGCTCTTATGATAGAAGAATTTATTGAAGTTGGAATTGATTTTGCAAGCTTAGGAACTAATGATCTTACTCAATATACTCTTGCTGTTGATAGAAATAATGAGTTAGTAGCTAAAAACTATAATGAAGAACATCCTGCCGTTTTAAAGCTAATTGCAAGAACTATTGAAAAATGTGCTGAAGCAGGTGTAACATCTAGTATTTGTGGTCAAGCGGGCAGTAAACCTCATATAGTTGAAAAACTAGTTGAACTTGGAATTAATAGTGTTTCAGCTAATACTGATGCAGTAGTTGATGTAAGACACACTGTAGCAAGGTCCGAACAAAAATTACTTTTAGATGCTGCAAGAAAACAAAAATAATTATTTTTCAGGGTATTTTTAAGTTAAGAAAGGTTTAATTAAACCTTATTATTTTATTTTTAATTCTATTATTAATTTTATTTTTATTTTAATTCTTATGAATATTATTTTATTAAGGGGATTTTATTTATATAACTTTAAAAGGTATTTTCAATGAACCAAGAACCATTAGAAAAAGAAAAAATATTAGAAGAATTAGCTAAATTCAAAGAAAAAGATTTAAAATATTCACAAGGTAATATATTAGGATCAATGTGTACACGTGCTGATCCTTTGGCTAAAGAAGTGTTTTGTGATTTTATAGACTCTAATCTTGGAGACCCTGGTCTTTTTAAAGGAACTCAAACTCTTGAGGAAAAAGCTATAAAAAATATTGGTTCTTTTCTTTCTCTTGAAGAACCATATGGTAATATTGTTACTGGTGGTACTGAAGCTAATTTAATGGCTATGAGAGCTGCACGTAATTTAGCTAGAAAGGAGAAAAATATTGGAAATATTGATGCTGATGAATATATTGTTCCTGAAATAATAGTTTCAAAATCAGGTCATTTTTCATTTAAAAAAGCAGCTGATATCCTTAATTTAAAGCTAGTTGAAGTTGATTTAGATGAAAACTATCGTGTAGATATTAATTCTGTGAAAGAAAATATAAATAATAATACAATAGCTATTGTGGGCATAGCTGGAACCACAGAACTTGGAATGATTGATCCTATTGAAGAATTATCTCAGTTAGCTATTGAAAATGATATTTATTTCCATGTTGATGCAGCTTTCGGTGGTTTTTCCATTCCATTTTTGAAAGATTTTGGATATGAAATGCCTAATTTTGATTTTTCACTAGAATGTGTTTGTTCTATTACAGTTGATCCTCATAAGATGGGTCTTGCTCCAATCCCTTCAGGTTGTATTATTTTTAGAGAAAAAAAATATTTAGATAGTATGGCTGTTGAAGCACCATACTTGACAACTAAAGAACAGTCTACTATAGTTGGAACACGTCTTGGAGCTCCAGCAGTAGCTACTTGGGCAATTATGGAACATATGGGTAGAGAAGGTTATGCAAAGAATGCTAATGAATGTATGATAAATACTGACTTTTTAGCTGATGCTCTCTTCAAAGAAGGCTTCGAACTTGTAACAGAACCTGAACTTAATATAGTTGCATTCACACATCCCAATATTCCAACTGATGAACTAGCTAGAATGCTTGAAGAAAAAGGTTGGATGGTTTCAGTATCTCATTATCCAAAAGCTATTAGAATAGTTCTCATGACACATATTAAATACACTCACTTGATCGATTTTTTAGCTAGTCTTCGCGAGATAAAAAGTGAATTGAATATAAAATGAATATGTGTTTATAGCTATTTCTAGTTTTTTAAATTTATAATTTTGATTATATTTTTTAATTTTTTTATTTTATTATTTTATTTTTTCATATACTTGTTTTTATTTTTGATTTACATGTTTATATTTTTAATGGAAAATATACTTTACAAAATCGTAATATTTATATATTAATATTTTGAATATAATATATAGTAAAAAATATATTGCAATATTAAATCTTCATTTTTGATTTAATATATGTAAAATTATATCTTTTCTACTTCGTTTAATCTAGGTTAAACGAACTAATTTGCTGTTTTTTTAATATTTTAATATATTTTAATATACATTTGACACAAAATACTCTGAATTTATAATAAATTTTATTAAATATTCAATATTTTTTATATAATTTATTTCTTATAAATAAAATACTCCTTTATTTTTCAAATAAAAATTAATTTTTTATTAATTTACTTCGTTTAACCTAGATTTAATGAAGTAATTTTTTGTACTAATTTAGCTATTTTAATAATTATCATTATCTTTTTTTTTATTAATGAAAAGAAAAACTACTATGCAGCTATATTTTTAATAGTAGTTTTTGTTTTGATTAATAAGATTAAAAGAGCTTTATAGTTGAGTAAATGCTTTTTTTAATGTAAAATTGTGATAGATAATAACTTTTTGGGGAGTTTATTACTATTTATCATTATACTGGTTTTATTAATCAAAAATAAATTTGTAATGTGGTAAAAATGGATAAATGTTGTTCTATTAAGAATTTTTTTAATATATATCACCCCCTAAATTCTTTTTCAGGATCATTTATTCTTTCTTTTTATCACATTTAAAATTTCAAAAATATTTTAAATAAACCCATAATAATGGGGAGGTGAATAAAATTAAACAAAACAAAAAAATAATAACTCAAACTTTAATTATAATAAGTATCATTTTATTAGCTGTACTTAGCTTACAAGCTGGATTTGCAGCTACCACTACTACTATTGATAACACAACTACTGGTGGAATAAGTGGTGCACTCAGTAGTTCAAGCTCTGGTGACATAATAGAACTTGAAGAAGGAACATACACAGGTAATAACAATACCAACATGACAATTAACAAAAATATTACAATTCAAGGAAAAACCAAAGACAAAGTAATACTTGACGCACAAGGACTATCAAGAATATATACAATAGGTAATAATTTGAATGTAATATTCATAAACGTAACATTCATAAATGCATACGCCGATAGTGCTGGTGGAGCAATATGGAGTTCCAATTACGGCACGTTATTAACAGTTATAAATTGTACATTCATAAATAATACTGCAACTGGTGGTGGAGGAATAGTTTCCTATGGAAATCTAACAATCAAAGATTCCACTTTCATAAATAATACTGCATCTAGTAGTGTTGGTGGGGGATTATATGCAACTACTTCTAATAGTAGAGTTGTTTATTATAATATAACTGATTCCACTTTCATAAATAATACTGCTGGTAGTGGTGGTGGTGGAATATACATAAGATCGAGTTCTTATGGTTATATTTATGGTAATGTAACTAATTGTATTTTTGCAAATAACACTGCAAATAATGGTGGAGGATTGATTTTATCTACTTCTGTATATGGATATCATTATTTTAATGTAACTAATTGTATTTTTGCAAATAACACTGCAAATACTGGTGGAGGACTAATTACAACTACTGATGCTAATGGCTCCACTTATGGTAATGTAATGAATTGTATTTTTGCAAATAACACTGCAACTGTTGATTATGCTGGAGGAATGCGTGTAAGCTGTACTAGTGATGGTGCTATTAATGTTAATATAACTGATTCTACTTTCATAAATAACACTGCATTATATGGTGGGGGATTACATGTAGGTACTGGTGGTAGCCGTAATTCTTATCATGTCAATGTAATAAATTGTACTTTTGCTAATAACACTGCATCATCTGGTGGAGGAATGAGTGTGAATAGTCCGGGTGCTGGTTTGTCTTGTATTAATATACTTGATTCTATTTTTGCAAATAACACTGCAAATAATGAGGGTGGAGGACTTGCTATATCTGCTGCTTCTGCTAATGCTCATTCTGATGTTAATATAACTAATTGTATTTTTGCAAATAATACTGCAACTAATGGTGGGGGAATTAGAATTACTGGTGGAAATGGCAATGGAAGTACTAATGTGACTATTGATAATTCTACCATAAGTGGTAATTCTGCTGATGGCAATGGTGGTGGTGTATATATTTCTTCTGGTGAAAACAGTTCTAGTGATGCGACTATTTCTGATAGTGAAATTACTGGTAATAGTGGTGATGGTGTTTCTAATGACAAAGGTGATCTAAATATAACTGGCAGTAATGTTTCAAATAATACTGGTAATGGAATTACTACTGGTACTGAAGGTAACTCTACTATAACTGATAATGAGGTTGTTGGTAATGGTGGTCATGGTGTTTCTAATGAGGGTAATTCTACTATTGAAGGTAATGTTATTAATGATAATGCTGGTGATGGTATAGCTAATGGTGAAACTGGTACTACTGATATTACTAATAATGAAATTGTTGGTAATGCTGGTAATGGTGTTGATAAAGATGGTAATGCTACTATTGGAAATAATAATATTTACTTGCCTAGTACAGATATCTTCATTATAACCATAATCTACTCTCTTACGATCTACTTCATTATTAGTAATATCAGTAGTACCAGTTTCACCATTAGCTATACCATCACCAGCATTATCATTAATAACATCGAGATCTA
>NZ_JAHLZE010000032.1 GCF_020148105.1 Methanobrevibacter sp. TMH8 | reverse complement strand
TTGATTAATAGAATCATCTTTCAAAACCATAAAAAACACAACCTAACAAATAATATTTCTTAAATATAGATTGTACTTCCTACTATATAAATTTAAAGGAAAAATAAAAGAAAAAAGAAAAAAAATTATGAGTCACCCTCATTTTTATTATTTATTTTTATTTTCCATCAGTTTTTATGTTTTTAATTTTTTAATTTGTTTTCATTTTGAATTTGTTTTTGAAATAATTTTTTAAAAAAATAATCCTTTAATATCTAAATCTAATTTTTTAGATTTTAAATGTATTATTAATTCTTCTATTGCTGAAAAAGTTGTAAATATACAGATAAAAGTTAATAATATGGTTGTATTTATAAAGGGATATAAATAAACAAAGATAAATAATAAAAATCCGGATATTTTATTACTAGTAGTATGAAGCATTGCAAATGTTTTATATTTACAATACACTATAATCATGGATATTATTCTAATTACAAAGATTATAAGAATCCAAATCCATATAAAAAGAGGAAAAGATAATGCAGGGAATATTGCAATTATTACAATACTCAGCAGAATAATATCTCCGATAGTATCTAGTTTAGCTCCAAATTCAGTCACGGAATTAGTTTTACGAGCAATATATCCATCAAAAATATCACTAATACAACAAACTGAATAAATAATAAAAAACTCTATACTAAATGGTGCAAATAATAGAATAAATGGGGCTAAAATAATCCTAATACTTGAAACTAAATTTCCCCAATTCAAAAAAATTCCTCTAATTTGCTATAAGTTATCATTATGTATTATTTACACATATTAATTTTAATTATTGTGGATTAATACTTTAATCATTTTATATGATATGTGTAATCATATTCTTAAGAATATATAATAATTATTCTTTATAATAATATTAATATAAATATCCTTTTATTATTATTTTATTATTCTTTTATTTTTAAATTTTTTTATAGATAACTTCTTTTTATAAATACAATTCATTACATTTATTTAATAATAATTTAATATAGTATAAATATAATAAATGATAATATAAGATTAATTAAAGTTTATTTACTATCGGAGATTATTTAAATGAATTCAGTAGCTATTAATGGATATGGGACAATAGGAAAAAGAGTAGCTGATGCTGTTTCAGCTCAAGATGATATGAAAGTTGTTGGAGTTAGTAAAACAAAACCTGACTTTGAAGCTCGAATGGCAGTTGAAAAAGGTTATGATTTGTATATAGCTATTCCTGAGCGAGAAAAATTATTTGATCAAGCAGGAATTGAAATAGCTGGAACTACTGATGAAATGATATCTGATGTTGATATCGTTGTTGATTGTACTCCTGGAAATATTGGTCCTGAAAACCTTAAAAAATATAAAAAAACTGGTGTAAAAGCTATTTATCAAGGTGGGGAAGATCATGATCTCACAGGATTATCATTCAACTCATTTTCAAATTATAATGATTCTTATGGTGCAGATTATTCTCGTGTAGTATCTTGTAATACTACTGGACTTACACGTAGTTTAAAACCAATTGATGATCTTTGCGGTATAAAGAAAATTAGAGCTGTAATGGTTAGGCGTGGTGGAGATCCTTCTCAAGTAAATAAGGGTCCAATTAATGCAATTGTTCCTAATCCTCCAACAGTTCCTTCACATCATGGTCCTGATTTAAAAACTGTTATGTATGGTGCAGATATTACAACTGTTGCTCTTCTTGTTCCAACCACACTTATGCATCAGCATAATTTGATGGTTGAGCTTGAAAATGATGTAGCACTAAATGATGTTATTGATGTTCTTGAAAATAGATCTCGAGTACTTTTATTAAATGCAAAAGAAGGTTTAGGTTCAACAGCTGAATTTATGGAATATGCTAAAGAACTTGGAAGAAGTAGAAATGATTTATTTGAAATTCCAATTTGGAAAGAGTCCCTTAACATAGTAGATGGAGAATTGTTCTATATGCAAGCTGTACACCAAGAATCAGATGTTGTACCAGAAAATGTAGATGCAATAAGAGCTATGTTAGAATTAGAATCTGACAATGAAAAATCAATAGCTAAAACTAATAAAGCTATGGGAATTTTATAATTTCCACTTTTTATTTTTTTATTTTATCAATTTCTCATTTTTATATTTTGCATTGTTTTTACTTTTTTAAATAAATTCTAATTATTAAAATTTTTAATTTTATAATTATTTTTATAATTTTTTTATTTATTATATACCAAAACAGTTTTTATATTGCTATTTTTATTATTTTTATCTAATTATTTTTATATAATATAAAAAATATATTGTTTTATAATAATCATTAATTCAAAAAGAGGGATCTAAACAATGACAACAAGTATTTTTGATAACAAAGAAGTAGTTCCAGATCAAGATGATTTAAAAGAAGTTTTAAATGAAAACATTGATATTTGGGAGGAACTAATGGATTATTTAGAAGAAAATTATGGTCCATTAAATGGTGAATGGAAATTTTATAGTAAAAATGCTGGATGGACTTATAGAATTTCAAATGAAAAAAGGAATTTAATATTTTTATCACCGAATGATAAATATTTCTTAGGAACAGTTAATATGAGTGTCAAAGTTTCAGAAATACTTTTAGACATGGATTTTCCTGAAAAAATAAAAACAACAATAAAAGAAACTAAAGCATATCGGGAAGGAAAATCAGTTATTATAGATATAAAAAACAAAGATGACTTAGAGATTATAAAAACAATGTTGGATATAAGAGACAGCTAAAAAATTATTAACTAGATATAAATGGTTTAATAGCTAATTAAAAAGTTTAATAATTAAAACCATGGAATATATAATATGATTTTATCTTTATAAAATTGGATTTGAAAAAGTTATATGGTCATAAAAAAAATTAAATATTAATTTTTCATATTCATCTATTTATATTGAAATTTAACTAAAAACTATAAGATTATTATGAAACCTAATGTTATTTTTGGTCCTGCAGGAAGACCAATAGATTATAAAGGAAGCGCTTATAAAGCAGCTGGATATATAGCTGATGAAGGATTGATGGCCTATGAATATCAAGCTGGAAGAGGACTTCGAATTGGTGAAAAATCAGCTAGAATATTAAAGGAAGATTCAATTAAGGAAGATATTCTTGTATCAATCCATGCTCCTTATTATATTAATTTATCAGCTGTTGAATATAAAAAATTAGAAATGTCTATTGAAACATTAGCTAAAGCAGCTCAAGTAGGAGAATGGATGGGTGCATATAGGATAGTATTTCATCCAGGTTATTATTCGAAAAATACTCCATCTGATGCATTAAATATTGCAAAAGGTGCTATAAATACTCTTATTGATAAACTTGATGAAAATGGAGTAGAAAATTACACATTTGCCCCTGAAACTACTGGTAAAAGATCTCAACTAGGCAATATTGATGAAATAATTGAATTATGTTCAAGCTTTGATTGTTTCGAGCCGACTATTGATTTTGCACATATTCATGCTCGTGGAAGAGGTTATATTCAGAAGAAAGAAGATTATAATTGTGTTTTATCTAAACTAGAAGATGGTCTTGATATTGATAGACTACATTGCCATTTTACAAGAATTGAATACACTAATGCTGGTGAAAGAAGACACCATACTTTTGAAGAGAAAGAATATGGTCCTGAATTGAAATGGCTATTAGAATCATTCATAGAAAACGATTGGAAAGCTACAATTATTTGTGAAACTCCTCTTCTTGATCAAGATGCTTTAAAAATGAAAGAACTATATGAAAGTTTATTATAACTATTTTTAAAATTTTTCATTTATTTTAAATTTGAATAATTATTGTTTAGTTTTACACATCAAAATTCAAATTTTCATTATTCTTACTATTTTTTAATTTTTTATTTTTATTTTTCAATTTTATAATTATTTTTTATTTTAATATCTAATTTTTTCAATTTTTGTTCATATTTTTGATTAATATATTGATATTATAGATTATTTAGTAAATAACAATTTGGAATTATTTGAATTTTCATTGTATATTATATTTTTTTATAAATCTTGAAAATATAAATTAATATAATATATCATTATTTATTAGATTAAATTTCCTCATAAAATCTTGAAATAGTATAAAATTTCACTTGTTTTTTACCTATTTCAGCGATACATTTATATATGATGAATTAAAGAATAATAATCTATAATAGGCATAATGTCTATTATAAAAAATATTAGATATACAATTAAATGTGGAGATGTGATTAATTATGAAAAAAACTGAATTACCTATTGCACCAGTTGCAAGAATAGTAAAAAATGCAGGCGCAGACAGAATTAGTGAAGATGCTAAAGAAGCATTAGCTGAAGCTTTAGAAGAATGTGCAACCGCAGTTGCTCAAAAAGCTGTTTCTTACGCAAAACACGCTGGTCGTAAAACTGTCAAAGCTGAAGATGTTAAATTAGCTGTAAACTCTTGCAAGTGCTAAGTATTAGTACTTTAAAGAATTTACCTATCTAGTTTATTCTAGTATTTAACATATTTTTATTTATTTTTACTTTTATTTTTTTATAATATTTCTTATTCTATTTTTTTATTCTATTGTAATTCTATTTTCAATATAAAATTTTAGAACATAATTATTAATAATAATTAAATTCTTATAGTTGTAATGTTAAAATATACTTATATTGTATAAACATTAAATTTAATATTTAAATTATAATATATTAATTTCAATAATATTTTTCAATAATAATTATTTAAATTAGTTATTTTATTCTATTTTATATACTATTTTATATATTTATAGATAATTTATAGATATTTTACATTCTATATATTTGTTTAACAGGTGAATAATTGAAATCTAATAATAAATCACAAGAATCTCAAATAATCAGCAATAAACTGATTACTAATAAAAAAGAATCTCAAAAAGAAGCAAAAGCTGTTGTTTTACAAAGCGTAGGTTATCCTTTTAGCTTTCCTTTAATGGATACTCATAATTTAGAGGTAGCTGACAAAAACTTATTTGAACATTATGCTAAAGAACAATGGATGGGTCTTGAAGTAAAAGAAGGTTCATATTTATTTGATCAAAAAATACTCCCTGATTTTGGATTTAAAGTTGTGAATGTTTATCCAAATAATTCAGTTATAGGAGAACATACATCTATTGTTTTGGTTATAGATGAAGATAATTTAAAAAATAATATCAAGTCTATTGAGACTAATTTAACTCTGGAAGATGTTATTGGTCAAGAACAAGCAAAAAATAAATGTAAAATAATAATGAAATATCTAAAAAACCCCGAAATATTTGGGGAATGGGCACCAAAAAACATTTTATTTTTTGGAGTTCCAGGAACTGGTAAAACAATGTTAGCTAAATCTTTAGCTAATGAACTTAAGGTTCCTTTATACTTAATTAAAGCAACTACTTTGATTGGTGATCATGTTGGTGATGGTGCACGTCAAATACACGATCTTTTTGAAATGGCTCAAAAAACTTCACCTTCAGTTATTTTCATCGATGAAATCGATGCAATTGGATTACATAGGAAGTTTCAATCATTAAGGGGGGATGTTTCTGAAGTTGTTAATGCTCTTCTTACAGAAATGGATGGAATTCACGAAAATGAAGGTGTTGTAACAATCGCTGCAACAAATAATCCTGAACAGCTTGATTATGCAATTAGGAGTCGGTTTGAAGATGAATTTGAATTTAAAATTCCAACTAGAGAGGAAAGAATTGCAATGATTGAAAAATCCAGAAAAACAATGCCTTATGAAATTAAATTAAGTACTAATAAATTAGCTGAAATGTCTAAAGGATTGTCTGGAAGAGATATTAAAGAAAAGCTATTGAAATCAGCTCTTCACAGGGCGTTATATGAAGATGATGATGAAATAACTTTAAAACACTTTGAATATGCATTAAATAATTACAAATCTCAAAATAATCCTCCTAAATATATGTTTGGTTAATAATTTGATTTTATCTAACTAAAATGAAAATAATAACTGGATTAAATAAAAAAATAAAATGATAGAAAAGTATTATATATGAATTTATTAAAATATGAAATAAAAAGTTTTAGGAAAACTTTTAGAAAACTTTTAGAAAACTTTTAAAAAATTTTAGTAGATTTTAAAAATAGAATTGATAAAGTGATATAATGAATTTAAAAGAAATGTTTATTGATTCTATAAAATATTCTATTAAAGGAAGATGGGAATTTCTTTTTTTAGGTCTTTTGTTATACTCTCTAAGTGCCATTTTATTTTTTGTAGGTAAATTCCCCCTATCTGCTCTTTTATTTATACCTTGGACATTATTTTTACTAATTGAGGGGGGATACGTTGCAAATATTGTTGAAAGTACAATATGGGGTTCTGATACTTATCCTAAATTTGAAAACTTTAAAAATTTGATTTGGAGAGGTTTAAAAGAAATAATTATAGTTCTTATATATCTAATAATCCCTACATTTTTATTGATAATACTATTCTTTGATTTGATACTCTTTAATGTTGATCTTCCAACATTAATTCTGTTCTTATTATTTATTGTATCATTATTTTTATCATTTTTAATGGTTCAAGGAGCAATTATTCATTATGAGTATAACCACTCTAAATTCAAATCAGCATTTGAAATCATAACAATATTGAAAAAATTAAGGAAAATGGGGATTGGAAAATTCATTTCATCTTTTTTAGTTGTTATATTAATTACTATAATAATTGAACCTTCTCTTACTGAGTTTTCTGAAGAAATACATCCTATATTTGCTGCAATTTTTGAACTTCTATTTTTACCATTTGTAACAATTCTTATAGCTAGATTCACAGGTTTAATTGGAAGACATCATTTTAAAGAAGATTAGCTATTTCATATCTTTAAAAATACATTTCAATGTTTCAATGATTTCATGGTCTTCTTCTTCAGCAGCTTTTTTAATATTTGTAGAAATATCATGGAATATTTTGTTAACAAGTGACTTTGACATATTATCAATTATTTTAACACTACCTTCGACATCAGCTAGTTTTGCAGTAGCTTTCTGAGCTTCTTGCATTCGGACATTTTCCATTGATAATCTAATATCTCCAAGTAATCCTTCAATTTCCATTAATTTAAAGGAATTTTTAAGAAGTTTAAATTCTTCATCAATAATATTTTCTGCTTCTTTTACTTCATTTTCTCGCATTTTTCTATTTTTATCAGCAATTCCACGAAGATCATCAATATTAAATAGTTTAACACCTATTTCTCTAACATCTTCCTCAATATCTCTTGGGTTAGCTATATCAATCATGATTATTTGAGATGAATTTTCACTATCTATAAAATTTTCGATTCTATCTCTGTTTAAAATACTATGGGGTGCACCAGTAGCACTAATAATAACATCTGCACTAGGTAAACATTGACTTAATTCATCAATCAAAATAGCTTTTCCATTGAGTTCTTCAGCTAACTTAACTGCTCTATAATAAGTCCTGTTCGCAACAAAAATAGCTTTTAAATCCTTTTCTGCTAAAGCTTTAGCTACTAAAGTTCCCATTTTTCCCGCACCAATAACTAAAACATGTTTTCCCTCAAGATCTCCAATATTTTCCTCAGCTAAATCAACTGCAGCTGAACCAATGGAGACAGAACCTCTATTGATTTTCGTTTTTTGCCTAACAACTTGTCCGACATGTATTGACTTTGTAAAAAGAGTTTCTAAAATTTTACCACAATGATTTTCATTTAAGCTTTTCTTTTTAGCATTTTTGATTTGACCTAATATTTGATCTTCACCTATTATCATTGATTCTAGCCCAGAGGTCATTCTAAAAAGATGAATTATTGCAGTATCGTCATAATGAATAATAATATTTTCGTTTTTAGATTTTAGATATTCATGCTCATGGTTACAGAGTTCAGTATGTATATAATATTCCTTTCTATTGCATGTATCTATTTCAACATACTCTTGTATATTAAATTCTTCCTTAAACTTATGGAATAGCTCTTTTAAATCTTTTGCAGTGGTTTCCATGGTTCCAATATCAGCAATTTTGTGATCTACTCGTATATTGATTATCAATAGCTATCCTCCTTGTTTATAATATTTTCAGCAAGCTTTTTTGCATCTTCTAATTTTTCTTCTTTAAGTAAATTTTTGATATCATTATTTTTAAGAATCTTATATAAATATTCTTTTCTTTCCTTTTGATTATCAAATTTTTCCTTTAAAATATTTCTAGCATAATCTTGCAATTTAATTTGAAGTAAATCTTCATTGGTTATTAAGTTTTGAATTTTCTTTCTAAGTTCACGAGCCATTAAAGGACTTTTTCCATTTGTGAATATTGAAATTTGAACATCATCAACATAAAAACTTGTGGGAACAATTAAATTTCCTTTTTTTGGATAATCTGCTCGATTAATTAGCTTTTCGCTACTAATTGAAGAGACATATTCATTTAATTCGTGATTTCCACTAGCTATTACCACAATATCAGACCAATCAACTAGTTTTTTAATATTTTCATTAGAAATATCCTTTTCTAGCTGTGCTCCTTTATCAACTAGTTCCTTTGATATTTTGTTACCTACTAAAATGATTTCTGCCCCATTATCCAGAAATTTGTTAGCTCTACGATGTGCAACTTCTCCAGTTCCCAATATAAATACTTTTTTGCCATCTGTATTTAAAAAAAGTGAAGTCCATCCCATAATACCATCAATATTTAGTTTTTATTTTTTATGTTCTAGTTTTTATTATATAATATTATTATTTATTATTATCTTTTATCATCTTTTATTATTCTTAATTGTCCTTTAGTATAATTCTTTATTATTCTTTCTATATATTATTATTTTTGTTTTATTTTTTGATATTATCTTCTTTTAATCATAATAATATTCTAAAAAATTAAACTTTTTAAAGATTTCAAATTTTTTAACTATAAAATAAACAGAATAAGAATAATATAATAATAAGGATAATAATAAATAACTAAAATAAAATTAAAAGGGAATGATATTATATTATTATATTAATTATATTATTATACAATTGATAATGGGAATAAGGATAAATTTAAAATAAAAAATAAAAATAGTAATAAAATAATAATAAAAATTAGAATGAAATAAAAATAAGATTTTAATAAATATATTTTAGATTATAAATAATATAATTATAAATAATATAAATTTTATTTATTCTGGATTTTCTAATGCTTTCATTCTAAGTAATTTCATAGCCATTCTTAAATCATTATCACAGTCATGAAGTACTTTAGTTGCTTCTTCATTACTTATTGAAAAAACATCTGCAAGTGCATTAATATTATCTTCTCCATTGCCAACATCATTTCCAACTAATGCTTCAGATAATTGTTTTTTTAGAGTTAAATATTCGTCTACACTCATGTCTATATTTTTTAAAACCATATCTCTAAGTGGACATGGTTTGGATGTTTTACAACACCAAACTAAAGATCCAAAACAAGTTCCTGCTCCTTCACCTAGTCTAGTATTTTTTGCAAAATCTTCTTTAATATCCATATATTCTTGAGGACTTAATTTCACATCGTCAAGAGCATGTAATATTGGACAAGGTTTTACTGGTGGACAACAAAATGCTAATGCTCTACTGTCTCCCCCTCTGCATACGTGTGATGGTGCATCATCCCATACCATTAATAATCCTCCAATAATTGTTATATTTATTTGATATTATATTTTATTTGATAATATTTTGTAATAATTGTTCTTTATTTAATTATTTTTCACAAATATTTCAATAATATGAATAATTTATATAAAAATCATATAATTAATAAATTTAATTAACAATAGATTAACAATAAAATTTTTATATTTATTTATAAACTTATTAATTTATTATATTTTTATAAGTTATTATATTGAGTATATTTAATATTTATATTATTGGTATTTTTGTTAATATATTATAGATAATTAGCTAACTAATGATTAATAAGAAGTCAATATTATTTAATATCAGTTTAACATCTTTTCTTCTTCTTCTGGAGTTAGTTCTTTAACTATTTCTTTTGGTTCTCCTATTTTGAGGATTTTTCCTCCTCTCATTAAAGCAGTTCTATCACAAACATCTATAACAAAATCCATATCGTGAGAAATTATGAGAAATGTCTGCTCTAACTCTTCTCTAGCCTTTAGTATTGAGTCAGTAACTTGTACTCTTGTAATAGGGTCCATTGTTCCAGTTGGTTCATCTAATATTACAATATTAGGTTCTTTTATTAGTACTTGAGCGATAGCTACTCTATGGCGCTCTCCACCACTTAATTCATCAGGTTCTTTATTTAGAATTGTTGCAGCATATTCATTATCAAATCCTACAGCGTTTAATGTATGAATAGCTTTCATTTTTGCAAATTCTGCAGGAAGTTCTAAACTTATTGAATCTGTTAAATTTTCAAGAACTGTTCTATATGGATATAGGGAATATTCCTGGTGAAGTAAACCTATGTATGGTATAACTCTTCCTCTACCTAGAGGACCTTTTTGTTTCATATCTATCCATTCATCACCGAGTTTAATTTCTACTTCTCCACCACTAGGATCAGTTAATCCAATTAACATTCTAGACAATGTGGTTTTTCCAGACCCACTAAGGCCTACAATTCCAAAGATTTCACTTTTGTTTATTTCTATGCTAATTCCATCGACAGCTTTTATTACTCCTCTTTCAATAGAATAATAGTGCTTTTTAAGATCTTTTGTTTCAATTACAGGTCCTCCATATTCTACTTCATCTACTTTTTTAGGAAGTGGAACAGTTTCTAAGAAATTCTTCACAACTTCATTTGAAGGTCCTTTTTCGATTATTTTACCTTTGTCTAACCATATAACTTGGTCTGCAAGTTTATTCATAACTTCTGGCCAGTGAGAAGTGATAACCATAGTCACTCCTTCATTTTTAACACCATTAATCAAAGTTTGATGAAGATATTCCGCTGTTTGCGGATCTAAAGTTCCTGTTGGTTCATCTGCTAAAAATAACATAGGTTCTTTAGCCATTTGTCTTGCAAGAACTACTCTTTGTTTTTCCCCTCCACTAAGATCACGTGCTACATGAGTAATCCTATGACTCATTTGAACCATTTCAAGGAGATCTAATGCCTTATAAAGATTATCTTCATATTCTCCACCTTTAATAGCTCTCAAAACATTTTCTATTACAGTTTCTCTTTCATAAAGTGCGAAATTTCTCTGTAACATAATTGCAATTCTTTTTCGAATCTCTGCAAAGTCTTTTCTGTCTGCACTCCAAAAATCGACGGTTTTTGCTGTGAATGTTCCTCCACAACAACAGATAGTTCCTGCTTTTGATGGAGGTTCAACCCGTAAACATTTATCGCAAGCAGCTATGTTAAAAATCATTTGTCCGCTATCAGGTTTATATTCCTTGGTCCCTCTAAGCATATTTATTAAAACGGACTTTCCAGATCCACTTCTACCTAAAATTCCAAGAACACTTCCTTCTTCAATCTCAACATTCAAATTTTTAAGAACTTCAACTCCATTGAATGTTTTTGTGATATTTTTAAGCACTATAAAAGCCATATCTCCACCTTAAGAATTAATTGATTATTAGATTAGTATATATTAGTATTATATTAATTTAATCTTGATTATATAGTTTTATATTATTTTATTCTATAATTATTGTTATATTGATAATAGCAATACTATAATATTTTAAATTTATCTTAACACCATATTATCTAATATAGTTAATTATATTAATTTTTATTATTCTTTATTAACTTTTATTAGATTTGTTGTATTATTTATCAATGATATTAGATTATTAATTTATATTAATAGTAATTTATAGGATTTATATTAATATAATCTTATTTTTAACTTTCAAATTAAAATATTTTGCTAATAATTTATATAATTATATAAAAATATTATATTAGTTTATTAGAACATTAAAATATTAGATTACTTTTATGATATTATTTTAATCATAAATATTTTAATCATAAAGATATTATATAATAAATTTAATTATAAAAAATATATTCATAATAAAATATTATATAATAAAATTTATTATAAAAATTTATTATATTATATTTCACTTTATTTTATTAATATCAAATTTTAATTTCCCATCAATAGCAGCTCTTCCTATAGATATGCCAGATGCTCCTGCTGAGATCATTTTTCTCCCACTTTCTATATCAATAATAGAGTTATTACCAATTATGAATATTTCAGTTTCATTGGCTATTTTTTTTATTATTTCTAAATCAGCATGAGGCTTTCCAGGGTTCATTGCATCTACATGAATATAATCAGCACCAGATTCTTCTATTGTTTTAGCTATTTTCACAGTATCTAAATTTTCAACATTTGCTCTAATTTTCACTGATACTTTTTGATCTATTTTTCGATTTTTGACAATTTTTTCAATAAATTCATTTAATTTTTTCAAATCATGAAGTTTTTCTTGTCCACAACCAATTTTTAAAAGTTCTTCTTGTCTGCAGTGACAATTAATCTCTATAATATCTAATTTTTCAATATTATTTATAATTTTAATAATAGAATCTGGAGAAGTTGAACGAAGATTTGCTGAAACTTGAACATCAGGATAATTATCTTTTATTATATTAATTTCTTTTTGAATTGTGGGGATTAAGTTTTCTTCAAGAATATCAAATTCTTTCCTTCCTCTTTCAAGAATTTTTTTTCCTGCATTTATTGTTGGACTATCAACATTATATCCTCCAATACTTACAGTATCAAACCCATAGGGAATCATTTTCAATGCAAATTTCCCATCGGTTATTCCTGCCATAGGTGCAAGCATTATAATGAGCGTAATCTCCTTTTTAGAATGTAATTTTTATTATTTTCTTTATTAAATAGAATAAAAATAATTAAAAAAGAAATAAAAACAAATCTTTTTTAACAGTTGTTTGTAAAAATAAATATTAAAATAATGTAATTGGTTTAATAGCTAATAAATAATATTATTTATGTAATAGTTATATTAATCAGGCAATAATCAGTAATATTCAGTAATAATTAAAATATTAAATATAATTATAAAAGTGATTATATACTAATTGTATTAAAAACATTTAATCATATTTTTCTAATACATGAATAATTTCTTTATTATTCCCTTCTCTTATTTCTTCTAAACCTAAATCGGCCATGTAAGCAGCATCTTCAGCATTGTCACTTCTTCCAACACCTGCTTTTAAAGCTATTCCTATCTCAGAATAGATTTCTTCTAGTAATATTTTTAATTCTTCAATTCCTAGTTCATTACATGGGGACATAAAGTTGTCTCCACCAATAAAGAATAAGAGTGCTCCTTTTTCAATTAATTTAGTCATTAAGTAATGTTGAGCTTTATTTACCATGAAATTTGTGTCAAATGCAGGAACTATGTCTGTTAAAGATTCTGTTACTCCATTGATATCTATATGTGCCATTTGAACAAAACTATCTTCTTTTTTTACAAGAGAGTCAATAGCTAATATTTCTTCTCTTTCTGCAGATTGAGCTCCTCCTTTTTCTTGAAGAACTTCTGTAGCTATTTTTTGAGCTTCATAAGGTGTTTTTGCAGTTCCAACACCCATACTTATAGTAATTGGATATCTATTTCTTATAGATCTTTGGATTCTCATGTGGTCTTCTTCATTAAGACCATTTGTCACTGCAAGCATATTATCGAACCTAGTAAAAAATACAAGTCCTTTTTTCATAGCTATTTGTCTTTGAACATCTGCAAACAGTTCTGCTTGCAATATCTGAAGGTCTGACTCATTACGAGGGTTTGGAGTAACTGTCCAAGGACCATAATTATCAATCTGTATCAATGTCATTTGTATCATATTAAGCTCACCTAAATATTACAACTAAATATTTATTATAACTACTTAAATATCTTTTTATTTAAGTTTAGCTATTATCTTTGCTATAATTTTTTAATATAATATATGATGGATTTTATTTAAATCTTGTTAAATTTTGTCAAATCTTGTTAAATTTAATTAAATTTTCAATAACCATTGTATTTTTTATTTTTTTTATTATTATTCATTTAAAACTATTTTAGCAAGATTTTTCTTATCATTGATAGTTTTCATATTTGTATTTGTTGTAATAACTTTATTTATTAAGGTCTCTATTTTTGTTTTTTTATTTTCATCTTCAATATCAATGATAAATGTATCTAAAAAACTTTTATATATTGATGCAACACCAAAAGAAGATACTTCATGTCCTAATGCATCCATAAACTTTCCAGCAGGGCCGCTGACTGGGGCATCACCGATGATAGGGGAAATAGCTATAACATGGCTATTTTTCAAGGCTTTTTCTACTCCTTCTAAGTTAACTATTGGGAGTATGGAAGTTATTGGATTAGAGGGGCCTATAATCACTTTTTCTGATTTTTCAATTGTTTCAACAATATTTGGAGCAGAATTTACCTTTGTATAATCAACACTTAATACTTCTGGTTTGGTTTGGTGTTTAATTAAAAAATCATGAAATTCAAGCTTTCCAATATCTGTACTCACAGTTATTTTGGAGTGTTCATCACTCATAGGAAGAATTTTGGATGTAATTCCCATTTTTGTTCTTTGAATATCAACAGCCTCACTTAAACTGTGATTTTTCATCAGTTCAGTTTTTTGAATCTTGGTAGCTCTGTCCTGATCTCCTATTTTAAGTAGTTCTGGACAACCTAGGTCTTTAAGTTTTTCATTGGTAATGAAAGTATCTTCTTTTATCCCATACCAAGTTTCATCATTTATTTTATCTGAAAGTGTATAAAGAACAGTGTCAATATCTGCAGCTACATAAACACCAGAAAAATAATCATTTTCAACAGTATTAACAATAATACTCAAATTTGAAGGATCATAAATTTCTTTAATCCCTTGAATTAGTTTTGGAGTTCCTGTCCCTCCAGATAGTATTGTAATCATGTTATATATCCTTTTATACTAATTTTTAATTACTAAATGATATTTAAATCACTTAATATTCCTATTCTATCTAATATATTTAATATTTTCTAATATTTTTTAATTATTTTTTATTATATCTTTTGTTATTTAAAAATAGTTTCATTAAAATAAGATGTTAAATAAAAATATTTAATATTATTATAAATACAATAAGGTACATTTTTTAACTTTATATATTTTTATATAATAATTTCTACTATAATTTCTAATATAATTTTTATATAATTTTATTATTATTTTTTTTTTATTATTATTATTAATGAATATTAAAGAATATGGTATCAGTAGGCAAAATCAACTTTCACCTATCATCTTTTTTAAGAAGTTAAATTCTTCTTTTTCTATTCCTTTAATTAAAAATAAGATTCCAAAGTAAATAGCTACAGCTAATAATATTGTAATTAAAACATTTATAATTCCAATAGGATTTACAATATATACAAATATTCCCATTATTCCTGCTGCAAAAATTGTTTTTATTAGAGATTTATACTCAAATGGGAGTTTAATATATTTTTTACTATAATATGCTGTGATTACAAATGCTAAAAGATAACATATTAATGTAACTAGTGCTGCTCCAATTATTCCAATAAAAGGCACAGCTATTATATTGAATACAAGATTTGCTACTCCTACGAAAATCCAAATTTTTCCAAGTATCTTTGTTTTTTTCTCTAAAATCAGTATATTATTGATAATTCCATAGATTCCCATTAAAACAGCTCCTAAACAGACAAAAGGTGTGACTAAATATCCATTTGTAGCTATTTCTGCAGTAGATATTATCATTAAAATTGGCTTTGAAAGAAGGGATAATCCAATAGCTGCAGGTATTGTAATGATTAAAAAATATTTCATAGAATATTTTAAAAATATATTCACTTGTTTTAAATTTCCTTCTTCAAAATATTTTGGAAGAACAGCTGGAAGAAGAAGTGCAAAAGGTGATAAAAACATAAGCAATATACTACCAAGAGCATAACTAGGGGAATAGTATCCCACAGCAGCAGATCCAAGGAAAATTCCAATTACATACTTATCACTTGAATCAACCACCCATGAAGAAACATTACTTGGAATTGTCGGAATAGCAAAGTCTAATTCTTCTTTTAAATTTTTAAACCTTGGTATAGCTAAACCTAAATATCCACCAATCATTAATCCCATTATTATAAATACAACTAAATAACCTACAAGAAGCCCAAGGATAACGGTTTCAATATTGTATCCTGTTAATGCAAAATAAGAACTTATTAGGACTCCAATATAACTTTGAAGTATCAAAAATATGGAGTATCTTTTTATCTGTTGGAATGTTCTAAAAAAACTTATAAGCATTAAATTCATACATGCAAAGAATGAAATAATAGCTACAATATAAAGAACATTCAAATTTCCTCCAAATAGGGAGTTAGCTATTGGGTTTTGGAAAACTATGAATACTAAAGATATTATTGCACTTGAGGCAACTACAATGGCTAACATAGAATAAAAAGACTCTTTTATCTTTGATTTATCTGTTTCAGCCGATAAAAAACGAACCATTGTGTAAGGTAGTCCTAAATTAGCTATATTCGGAACCAGTGCGATTGTTGTATTAACTTGTGCCCATATACCATAATCAGCTACTGAAAAGTTTTTGGTTATAATAGGAATAAAAATTAATCCACTAAGTGAGATCAATATGTTTGTTATTCCAACAAGACCAATTCTTTGGACAAAATTTTTGTATTCATTCATGTATTCACCAGTAGCTATTAATGTGGTTTTATAATGTTATTATCACTTTTTGATTATTTTATTTATCTTATTAACTACTTCTTATTAACTAATTAACTTATTTTTAAATTTTATTTAATTTATTAATTTATTAATTTATTATTTTATTATTCTTATTTAATTATTTCATATAAAATATTTCATATAAAAATAGAATAAGTCTTATCATTTAATTCATTTTTAATTCATTTAATTGTTAATATTATCAATTATTTTATTTAAAATAGATTTATCATATTCTTTAAAAAAGAAATCTCTATTATATTCATTTATTTCAAATTTTTGAATAGAATTAATAAATTCTTCAATATTTTTAATCTTTTTAACATAATTTTTATCAATTAAATTATCCATATATTCAACACCTGGTAAATCAACCAAAAAGGTTTTACAATTAAATAAAAGCCCTTCATAAATAGCTGTTGAAAAAACTCCTATTTGGTACTCACTTTTTGATAAAAGTTCATATAATGAATCCTTACTATTATCAATAACAGTAAAATTAGAAAATTTATTTGCTTTTTTCAGATTTTCATAATTATTTTCCCAATTAGAGTATTCTCCAGGGTGTAATTTGTAAATAATTTCATATTCTTTGGAATTTTTTAATTGTTTAGCTAATTCAGATGCAAAATCAGACAAATATTTTCCTATAACTCCTTGAGAAATAAAAAGTATTTGATTCTTATTTTTTTCATTATTAATATAAGATTTAATATTTTCATCTAAGTGTGGAAAACCAAAATTTATGATGTTTTCTTTGTTAATTGGATAATTAGCCACATTTTTCCAATATTTTCCAAAACTCAATATCTTATCAGGGAAATATTTCAAGTTTTTGTCTTTTGGGTTTGGATAATTATATCCTAAATGGTAGTTACTTATTGTTCCGTGCTGTAATTCTATAACTTCTACTCCATTATCTTTAGCTGCAGCTATAATACTCTGATTTTCATAAGCAACAACTACAAAAACACATTTTGGAGTTCTTTTTTTAAAAAGTTTATCATATCTTTTGTAATAGTATTTAAAGTCAAGAATATGGCTTTTCATTATATTATATAAATCTATTTCAATATTGAAATTAGAAATAAGTTCTCTCCGGATATTAGATATTTTGTCCATTTCACACTTTTTAAACTTTATATTGGTTAATTTCTTATTTATATATGAACCAAGGAGAATTCTATCATTATATTTAATATAATCTTCTTTATTTTTGTAGTGTTTATTTAAATAAGGATTTTCAATAATTTCAAAGGTATTTCTATTACTATTGGAATTATTAGTACTATTAACACTATTATCACTATTAATAAGGTTATTATTGATATCATCGATTAAAAAATAGCTATAAATATCTTCATATTTTCCATTATGAATAACTTTTCGTGGATGGTCAAATATTAATATGTCTTTATGATAATCTCCACTCAAAGGGTTGGATATGATACTATTTTTTATAAATGGTAGAAAAGAAAGTATTTTATCTTTTAACGTTACTTTTCCTTGTTGTGGTGAACCAAAAATTCCTATTTTTCGAGATATCTCATAGTAAACATATACTCTAACTAATTGCCAAGGATAAATACCTTGAATTTTCATATTATTTAAGTCATACTTCTCTTCAAGTGAAAAGATAATATCACAAACTTCTTTAACAGACATTTTATTGGGGGCATTTTTTATTTCTGTCATATTATCTTTTTAATACCATTTTATTTTTTTTATTTTTTTATCTATTTTTTTTATTTGTTGAAATAGACGAATATAATGGAATGACATATTTTAATAGTCTTATATCTTACTCTAAATGATCATAAGTTATTAAATCATCTTCTTTTATGTCTTTTTTCATTTTTTTACCAATTATTTTATCTAATTCACTGGGATATATTCCAGTTCCTGGACGTTTAAATGTTAACTTGTCTTCTGTAATTTTTTCTCCAATAGACATGTCTTTTTTAGCTACAATAGAACGTCTAGCTTGTTTTCGAGATTCTGCTTCACATTTCAGTGGAACTTTGTTATATTGTCCGTTTATCTTTTTTATAAAGTTCATATTGTCTTTAAATATCTTTATATCATTAGGATCCATAGCATGATAATGATCATTACCTTTTAAAGTTTTATCAAGAGTATAATGTTTTTCAATAATATTAGCTCCATATAAATAAGCTGTTGTAAGAACAAGCATCTTTTCATCAGGTCGGGTATGATCTGAAAAACCAATATCATACTTAGGAAAATTATCTTTTAGATATTTAATCATTAAAAGATTAGCGTCTTCGTATTCAGTTGGATAAGATAGTACACAATGCATTAGTCCAATTTGTGTGTTTTTTTCATTTTCAATGGTTTTTATAGCTAATTCTACTTCTTCAATAGTTGAAGCTCCAGTTGATAAGATTATAGGCTTCTGTTTTTTAGCTATCGCTTTTATAAAAGGAATATTTGTTAAATCTGAAGAAGATATTTTATAAACATCCATAAATTCATCTAAATAATCAATAGAATCAAAGTCAAAAGGAGTAGATAGGAACATAATCCCAATTTCATTACAATAATCAGCTAATTCTTTATATTCTTCTTTTCCAAAGCTATCAAATTTCTGAAAAAGTTTATATTGAGAATCAGTTGGTTCCTCACTTTGATCCCAATAAGCTGGAGAATTTTTAGAAGCAATTTTCTCGGCTTTATAACTTTGAAACTTTACAGCATCTGTTCCTACTTTTTTCGCTTCTTTAATCATTAGTTTAGCTGCTTCTATATTACTAATATTTTCTTTTTTAGCGATATCGTAATAATTTACTCCAATTTCAGCTATTAAAAAAGGACTATTTGGGAATATTCTCATTTAAATCACTTAATATATTATGCATTGTTAAATTTTGTCAAAATCTTTATATTTACTTTTAACAATCTTAATCATATTTTCAAAACCATGTTTAAGGTCAATAGATAACATTCTTTTATTCATTTCTCTTCTTAAATCATTATCATTTAATAAAGTTTCTATAGTTTTGATTAACTCTTTTTTACTTAGGTTTTTTCCAAGCCCTAAGTTTAAAAATCCATTCTCAGCATTTCCAAATGTATGGGTTAACTCTCTCTGATTTTGACACAAACAAACACAAGGAACTCCAATACTAGCTATTTCATACATAGTTCTTCCGGCTGATGTAAAAATCAAATCTGCATTGTACATATATTCGCTTATGTTTTTAACATTTTCAAAAATGCTAATATTAGAATATTTTGCAAATTCTTCTTTTATTCCTTTTTTATTCTTATACCCTAGGCCTAATATAACAGTAATCTTTCCATTATAACTACTTTTTAGCAATGAGTCTAATGTCTTTTTAGTTAGATTGTTTGGATCAGTTCCACCAAAAGTTAAAAGGATATCATTAACCTCATCAATATTTTCAATATTTTTTTGTTTTTGATAATAAAACTCATCTTTTAAAATATAATATTTATGGCCTGAATAAACATTTTTCGAAGGAATTTGATGTTCATATAGTGCATCAAAGACAATGTCTGCAAGTTCTGCCCCTTCACCAAGATCTTCAAAATTAATTACAAAGTATTTATTTTCTTTTAATTTAGATATATATTCTGCACTTGTATTTAAGATATCATTTATTATAATGTCTGGATCATAATCTTCTATTTCATTTATTAATTCCTGATTGATTTCACAACATTCTTCATATATATTATTATTATAATTATCTTCAATATTTTCAGTATTTTCACTATTTTGAGTATTATCAATTGTATTTTCATTTTTAAAAGATTTATGGGTCAAATAAGGATAGTTATGATTTTCAACAATATCTATTCCAAGTTTTTTACTTTCATCTAAAAGAAATAATACTTCGTGATTAGCTAACTTTGAAGCAATAGCTAATCCTCTATAAATATGCCCTGTACCGATTTCATCAGTAGCATCTGTCTTTATAAGAACTCTTTTTTTATTGAGAAGTCTTTCAGCTACCCACCAATCTTCATAATTGTCAATATCAATACTTTCATGATTTGATACTTCTATTAAATTGATATTATTCCCAAGTCTAGAGTCTTCTTTTAGAAACTCTCTTTTAGTTGCAAATATTCCTCCAGTTTCTTTATAAGCTTTTGGTAAATATTGTCGATTGACTCTTTTATCATAAAGTGGGTAATAACTATTTTTTTCCTTACTGAACCCCCAGCTAAGATGTCTATCATCAACTACACTAATTATAGTATCATTATCCTTATCATAAAGCTTTTCAATTGTTTTATTCAATGTTTCAGATTTTAAAAGAGGGGAAGTGGGTTGAATAGTAATAATAAAATCGTATTTCACACCATTCAGTGTTTCAGTTGTGTTAACTGCATTAAAAATCACAGGGTCTAAAGGAACATCATCTTCAGCTAATTCATTTGATCTTTTTATAGTAAAAGCACCAAATTGTTCAGATATAAATTTAATTTCATCATCATCAGTAGTTACAACAACATCATCAACATAATTGGAATTAAGAGCTGTTTCAATTGAATATCCAATAAGTGGTTTATTAGCTAATAAACGTATATTTTTTCTTGGAATGCCTTTAGAGCCTCCGCGGGCTGGAATAACTACGATGATTCTATTATTTTTATACATTTCAAATCCACTTTTTTATCTTATTATTTTTTATCTTATTTTATTATTTTTATTTTTTATATTATTTTTATTATTTTTATTTTCTCTATTTTCCTTTATTTTTTAGTATTATTTCTTTTTATTCCTTTTTATTTACATTAAATTTTGTTCTTTTTTTGTAAAAACAAATGCAGACAATAATATCATTATAACTGCAAATATAAATGTGACTCCAATACTAATTTCCACAGGTAAAACAGATTGTCCAAGTATCACTCCTCTAAGGGCATCAACTCCATAGGTTAGTGGGTCAAGATATACAATGAAATTCAACCAATTTGGAAGATTTGTTACAGGGAATAATGCTCCACTTAAAAGGAAAATAGGCAATATAACAAAACTCATAACTAAGTTAAATCCTTCCATACTGTCCATAAATGAAGCTATCAAGAGTCCAAGTCCTGAAAAACCTATTGAAATAATTATACTAATAATTGTAGCTAAAACAAATATTACTGGGGTCATTTGAACTCCAACTACAAATGATAATAATAGAAGTATTAATGCTTGTAATATAGCTCCAGTACTAATTCCTATAGCTTTTCCAAAGATTATTGAAGCTCTTGAAAGAGGAGCTACCATTATTTCCTTTAAAAATCCGTATTGTTTGTCTATTATTATTCCTATTCCTGCCATAATACATGTAAAAAGAATTGTTTGACATATAATTCCGGGATAAATAAATGACTGATATCCTCCAGTAGTTCCACCAAATCTTATTGCACTTCCAAGACCAACTCCAAATACAAGTAGCCATAAAAGAGGTGTGAAGATAGCTGTTATTATTCTAGATTTGTAACGAACATATCGTTTAGCTTCTCTTAACCAAATTGTGTATATTCCTTCAATTTCACTCATTTTCAAACCCCCTCAATTTTTAACCCCATCATTAATTTTACGTCCAGTGTATTTAATAAATACTTCTTCAAGGCTTGGATGTTTTAATTCTATTGAATTAATCTTTATATTATTTGATTCAGCTAAATTAACAACATTTGGAACTAAATTTTCCCCTTTTTCTACTGATAGCTTTACTTCACCATTTACATTTGATGTATTTTGAACAAATGCCTGGTCTTCCATAATTTCACATAATTTCTTTGAATCATTTGAATCTAAAGTTGTTAAAGTTATTATGTCTGCTTTAAGCTCAGCTTTGAGATTTTTTGGACTATCTGATTTGACTATTATTCCTTTATCTATAATAGCTATTTCATCACATAAGTTATCGGCTTCTTCAAGATAATGGGTGGTTAGGAGGATTGTAATATCAATATTATTCTTAAGATCTTCGATATAATCCCATATACTTTCTCTTGTTTGTATATCTAATCCTAAAGTAGGTTCGTCTAAAAATAAAAGTTTTGGATGGTGAATTAACCCTCTTCCGATTTCAAGACGTCTTTTCATTCCACCAGAATAATTTTTAGTTTCTTCATCAGCTTTTTTTCCCAGTGCGATTAATTCAAGAACCTCTTCTATTCTTTCTTCTCGTACATCTCGTGGAACTCCATATAGTGCTGCATGCATTTCAAGATGTTCTCTTCCGGTTAATATGTCATCAAGAGCTCTAGTTTGGAAAACAATCCCGATTGATCTTCTAACATCATTAGCTTCTTTTACAATGTCATATCCATTTACTTTAGCTGTCCCACTACTTGGTGAAAGTATAGTACAAAGCATAGATATTAGTGTACTTTTTCCAGCTCCATTAGGTCCTAAAACTCCATAAACAGTATTCCTTGGTACTTTAAGATTTATTGAATCAACCGCTCTAAAATTATCAAAATCTTTAGTAATCTTATCTGTTTCAATAATGTAGTTCATTCTACACCTCCTAATTAAATATATAGAATTTTTTTTGAAAGATAATTTTTCATGATAAATTATCTTTGTTTGTACTATCTATTATAATTATATGGTAAATACCTTTAATAATATAATCATATTAATTATCTTAAGCTTTTTGACTTATAGTGTTAGTATGATTGTATATTTAGTAGTAATTTTTAATAATTTTGTTTTGATGAATGATATAACAAAACCTATATATTATGAAGTTAATAAAATATTCATAGATTGATTATAAATTAGTTTAAAAAAACTTTAAAATGAGATTCAAAGAGGGTTTCATATTAATTATTATATTTTCACGATTTTACAGGTGTTATGATGAGTACTGGAATGAAAGACATTTCTAATGAATTAATTAAAAGAATCGAAAAGTTAGCTACTCCAATCAAGATTATGCATGTTTGTGGTTCTCATGAACATACAATCATGGAAAATGGACTTCGTACACTTTTGCCTTCAGAAGTTGAAGTTGTTGCAGGGCCGGGATGTCCAGTCTGTTGTGTTCCTGCGCGAGAGATTGATGAAAGTTTAGAACTTATTGACAAAGGAGTTACAATAGCTACTTTTGGGGACATGCTTCGTGTTCCAGGTTCTAATAGTTCTCTTGCAGATGCTAAAGCTGAGGGGGCTGATGTTCGTATAGTTTATGGTATAGCTAACGCAGTAGAAATGGCTGAAAAGATTGATAATGAAGTTGTTTTTATAGCTGCTGGTTTTGAAACAACTGCTCCTACTACTGCAAATGAAATTCTTAATAATCCTCCTGAAAACTTCTCTGTTCTTTCATCCCATAGAATGATACCTCCTGCTCTTAAATTCCTCATTGATTCTGGTCAAACTAATCTTAATGCTCTGATTGAACCAGGACATGTATGTACGATTATTGGAACAAAACCATTTGAAAAATTTTCAACTGAATATAATATTCCACAAGCTGTGGCAGGTTTTAACCCATTGGATGTTCTTATGGCAGTTTATATGATTTTAAGACAAGTTAAAAAGGGTGAAGCTAAAATCGATAATGAATATAATAGAGCAGTTCGTGATGAAGGGAATTTATTAGCTCAAAAAGCAATAGCTGATGTTTTTGATGTTACAAGCCGTGAATGGAGGGGTTTTCCAAAAATTCCTGATTCTGTAATGGAGATAAAGAAAGAATTTTCACAATATAATGCAAGAGAAAAATTTGATATTGAAGTGAAAGATGTTAAAGAAGCTCCAACAGGTTGTATATGTGGCCCAATATTAAGAGGAGTAGCTAGACCGGAAGATTGTACATTATTTAGAACTAAATGTAATCCTATGAATCCTATAGGTGCTTGTATGGTCAGTAAAGAAGGTACTTGTAATATAGCTCATAGATATAGTGCCAAATAATTTAATCACAGATTTATCATCAGTTTATTTAATATTTATCTAATTAAATGTAAACAGAAGAAATTTTGATATTAGGTTGATTGAATGGAAACACAAAAAATAAAAGCAATAGCTGTAGATGTAGATGGAACAATAACTGATAAAGATAGAAAAATATGTATCAGTGCGATTGAAGCTATACGTTCTGCTGAAGAACTTGGAATCCCAACAATTATTGTTACAGGTAATATTTTCTTTTATGCTTATGCAACAGCTATTTTAATTGGAGCTACTGGAGGGATAGTAGCTGAAAATGGCGGTGTAATTTCAGAACCTGATGAAGAAGGTGTTGAAAAAATAAAAGTTTTAGGTGATTTTAAAAAGACTCAAAAAGCTTTTGATTATCTTAAATCTGTATTAACTAATAATAATAATAATAATAATGGAAATGGAAATCAAATTCAAATGGTTGATGATTCTGATAGTCGTTTATCTGAAATTGCAATCTATAGAACTATTGATGAAAAAGTTTTAAAAAATCTATTGAAAGAATCAAAGGAAGATTTTGATGTTGAAGTTTATGATACTCAATTTGCTATTCATATCACAGATAAAAATATCAATAAAGGAACCTCTCTTGGAATAGTAGCTAAAAAACATGGATTTAATGTAGATGAAATTTTAGCTATTGGGGATAGTGAGAATGATATTGAATTTTTAAAAGTATGTGGATTAAAAATAGCTGTAGCAAATGCTGATGAAAATTTAAAGAAAATAGCTGACTATGTTTGTGAAAATAAATATGGTGATGGTGTTAAAGAAGCTATTGAAAAATTTATTTAGGTGGAATTTTTTTATGTTGTTTGAAATATCAGAAAATGCAGAAAAAGCAATTTCAAAGTATTGTGATAATTATGAAATTTATTTAGAAAAAGAGGAAATTTTACAATTTGATGCTCAAAAAAGTAATCTTGAATTTGCTAAAGAGGAGATTAGTCTTGGGATTGGAATAAGAGTAATTATTGATAATAAATTAGGTTTTGCTTATACTTCAGATATGGAAAAAATTGAAAATTTAGCTGAAAAAGCTTTTTCAAATGCAAAACTTAATGAAAAAGATGAAAACTTCTGTTTTTGTGAAAAATCAACACCAGCTAAAGTAAATAACATTTATGATTCTAAATTTGAAAATATTCAAATTGGAGAATCTACTGATTTTTTAGAATCAATCATTCATATATGTGAGGAAGAAGGATGTGAACCAACTTCTGGAGGATTTTCAGCTTCTAAATCAGAAAATTTAATTGTTAATTCAAATGGTGTCTCTGCATCTAATAAATCAACTGGATTTTCTGCGTTTATAGCTTTAAACGCTGAAGATGGGGATGAAAAATCAACTGCTTATGATGGTATTTCATCTTGTTTTTTTAATCTTAATGGTGAGGAATTAGCTAGAGATACATGTAAAATAGCTAAAGACTCTATTGGTGGGGTTAATGTTGAAACTTCTGATATGAATGTTGTTTTAGATTATCATGCTGCTGTGGGACTTATAAATACTTTTATAAATGCTTTTAATGCAGATAATGTTCAAAGAGGAAGGTCTATTTTAGCTGATAAAATTGGAAAGCAGATAGTTGATACTAATCTCTCTATATATGATGATGGTAGTTTTGATGGTGGTCTTAACTCTGGATTTTATGATGATGAAGGAACTGGATCTAAAAAAACCCAATTAGTTGAAAATGGTATTTTAAATGGTTTTATTTATGATTGTTATACAGCTAAAAAGGCAAATGATGAAAATATAAATTCTACTTCAAATGGTTTTAGAGGTTCTTATGTTGGAACTCCTTCTCCTAGTCCTTCAAATGTTATTTTTGATTTTAGTGAAAAAATTGACATTTCTGAAATTAAAAAGGGCTTTTTAGCTACTGATGTTTTAGGGGCTCATACAGCTAACCCTATTTCGGGAGATTTTTCAGTAGAATCTAACAATGGATTTTTAATTGAAAATGGTGAGATAATTAAACCAGTTAAAAAAGCTATGGTTTCTGGAAATATTTTCAATGCTTTATCTAATTGTGAAGGTGTAATTAGTCAGATAAAACAATATGGTCCTTTTATTATTCCTAAAATATTGTGTAAAGATTTAAGAGTGGTTGGTTAATAACTCTGGTTATTGTTATACTTGATTTATTATTTTTTAGGATTTTATAGCTTAAGGATTTTACCTCTTAATTAAATTAAATAATCAAATACTAAAATTGGTGAATTTATGGAATGTCAAAATTATAATATTACTCGGGATGTTGAGAGAGAAAATCTCAATTTAAATCCACTACAAAGGGGAGGAATTCTCCCAAAAGAAGCACGTGAAGCTTTATATGATTTTGGAGATGGGTATAGTGTATGTGATTACTGTGCTGGAAGATTAGATGAAATAGCTAAACCTTCTATTGGGGGATTTTTAGAGGATTTAGCTAAGTTTTTAAATGTCGATGATGTAAGAACTACTCATGGGGCTCGTGAAGGTAAATTTGCAGTTATGCATGGTATTTGTAATCCTGGTGATGTGATTGTTGTTGATGGAAATGCTCATTATACTACTCATTTAGCTGCTGAGCGAGCAGGTCTTGAAATCATAGAGGTACCAAGTTCTGATTATCCTGAGTTTAGGACTGATATGGAAATATATCAAAAAGCTCTTGAAAATGCTATTGATGAATATGGTGAAATTAAATTAGCTGTTCTCACTCATGTTGATGGAAATTATGGAAATCTTAGTGATGCAAATGAATTTGGTAAAATTTGTAGTAAATTAGGAGTTCCTTCTCTTTTAAATTGTGCTTATTCTATGGGAAGATTACCAATTGATTCTAATGGGTGGAATATTGATTTTGTTGTAGGTAGTGGTCATAAAAGTATGGCTGCTTCAGGCCCTATTGGTGTACTTGGAATGAAACATGAATGGGCTGATACTATGTTAAAACGTTCTCCTAGGCATGTGAAAAAAGAAATTGAGATGTTAGGATGTACTAGTAGAGGTGCTCCGATAGCTACTTTAATGGCATCTCTTCCTCATGTAATAGAACGAGTAAATAAATGGGATGAAGAAGTAAAATTATCAAGGGAATTTGTAGCTAATTTGGAAGAAATCGATGGCATAACTCAGATTGGAATAAAACCAACTAATCATGATCTTGTTAGATTTGATACTCCAATTTTACATGAAATTTCTAAAATTCATCCAAGAAAAGGATTTTTCTTATATGAAGAACTAAAAACAAGAAAGATTGTTGGTATAAAAAGAGGGCAAACTGAATGGTTTAAATGTAGTACTTATGGTATGAGTAAATCTCAGAGAAATTATATAACTGACTCCTTTAAGGAAATTGTTGGAAAATTTATTAAATAATTCATATTTATAATTTATTTAAAAATTATTGAAATATTATAAATATTTATAAACATTATTAAATATTTATTAAATATTCTTTAAATGATTTAAGCAGATAAATAGGTTAATAAAGTATTTAATTGATATTTTTTTAAATGATTTAAGTAGTTAAATAGATTAGTAAAAATCTAAGTTGGTATAAATCATGTTAACTGAAGAAGATAGGGAAGAAATTGGAAGAATAGCTAGACAAAATATTCGTTTAGGAATGTTTTTTAATGACTTAAGAAGGGATTTAATGGTACTCCTAAATAGTCCTATTGATGAAAAGGAAAAATATTATAGTTGGAGTATTTTGGCTCATGAATATTTTGTAAATTATGGAAATACAAGTATGATGGAAGAATTAGTAGAAATTATCGATTCTAAAATCAATAAACATGAGATGTGGAAACAATTAGAAGAAAATTTTATTAAAAAGTATGAATTATAATTAATTTATATTTTTTATTTTATTTTTATATTTTATTTTTTAACTTTTATCTTTTATTATATTGTTCAAATTATTTTATAATAAAAATCCCTATTTTTAATTTTTTTATATTTCTGAATTTTTCAACATATTCTGCATCTAAACCGCAAATTCAACTATTTTTTGATTGTAATTCCTTCATTTTAAGGTATAGCTATTTGAATTTTAAATTCTTTTATTCTTTTGTTTTTCAATAATTTGTATTATCTTTTCAATATTTTTGATAAAATATTTATGCTATAAATTACAAAATAATATTAATAATTGATGAGGTATATAATATGTTTGTAAAAAGAATTGAAGTAGTATATAGAAACAGTACTTTACATTTTATTGTCGGAACTCCAATGGAAACAGTTGTTACTGATGTCAGAATTAAACCTAATCCTAATAAGATTGTAAAAACAATAGAATTAACAGATGACCTTATTAAAATAGAATATGGTGAGGATGAAGTTACTTGGCTCCCAATAAATAAAGTTGTTGAATTAAACTTTAAGAAAGCATAATATTTTTTAAGAATTAATTTTTGCTTTTATTTTTAATTATTTTTAATTATTTTTTTTAGATTATGCATTTAATTAGATATTTTTTATTTAATTATTTTTAATTATTTTTTTTTAGATTATGCATTTAATTAGATATTTTTTATTTAATTATTTTTAATTATTATGATTAATTAGAATAAAATTTAGGATAACCAATAATAGCAGTTATATCTTCTAATATAAATTGAATAAAGATTAATTTATATACAATTATTCTTTCTTATACTTTCTTCTTAGATACAAACGATATATTATATAATAGACCACTATAGCTATTATAATATATATTATAATCCATCCCCAGAATCCTGGATCAAAACCAGTAGGGGTAGTACCATATGATACACCATATGCCATAATATACTTACCTCCATAGCTTACTATATTTTTGTTTTTCTTTGTATATAAAATATCTTTATAATTCAATAATAGATATTTAAAGATAATTATTTGGTCTAGGTTATATAAAATATCTTATATTAGTTTAAATTTAATTATATTTAAAATAAAATAAAATAAAATTTGTATTTTGAAAAAAACTAATAAAAATTCAAGAAAGTACTAATAAAAAGTTAAGAAAGAATTAAAAAGAAAAATTATATTATTTTTCCTTTTAAGAAAAATAGAAAATTATGTAAAAAATAGAATAATGAATGGAAATCTACATTTTTATAACTGGGAATTGAACCTCAGTTTGAAGCTCTTCTTCAGGAACTTCATGAGGGCTATTGTAGTAAATTTCTTTAGGGGAACCTATTATATCATAATTATTCTTAATAGAATATTCAACCATTTCTTTATAAGTATCAGGCAAATTTTTGTAAGATCCATTGTGCATGACAGATAAAACTCTATGTTCTAATAGTTCAACAACTTTTATTTCTCCTTCTTCAGAAATTTCAGTATCTTCTGAAACAGGAATTCCCATATCATAAATCATTTCTTCAGGAGCTGTATTTTGAGGACTTGTATAATATATTGCAAAAGGAGCTCCAGCAAGTTGAACTTTATTAACTTCTGCCCATGCCAATAGCTTCCCAATAAGAATTCCCATATCTTCAACATTTCCTTTATAATTTATAATAGCAAATTTTTCATCTTTTATTATTTTGTCCTCTATTTTCATATTAGCACCTTAATTCTTTTCTTAATCATTTTAATTCTTTTTTATTCTTTTTTATTCTTTTTTAATTATTTTCTTAACTATTCTCTTTTTATTAAATCTCAATATTAATAATGTTTATAATTATATTCAAAACCATTTAAATATTCCTTGTTTTTGAATATATTTCAATATATATTATCTAAAAAGAGTAATTTCAACTTCTTTTCCTTCATCAACAAGTTCTATTGTTTTTGAGATTTTGATATAACCATCTGCATGTGCAAGAGAAGTGATGGCTCCGGAATCTTTTACTATCGGATAAGCAAGTCCATCTTTTAGCTGAACTAAGTTATAGTGTATTCTACCTTTAGGGGAATGAATTCTTTTTGCTAAAATAGCTTTAGTTTTTTCTATATTTTCAGAACCTTTTCCAGATAATCTTCTAATATTTGGAACAATAAATACATAAAAAATAATAAGTGCTGAAACTGGATTTCCAGGAAGGCCTATAACAAGTTTTTCATTAACTTTTCCAACTAGTGTTGGTTTTCCAGGTTTAACAGAAATACCATGCATGATAACTTTTCCAATTTCATCTAAAACATGTCTTAAAACATCTCCAACACCAGCTGAAGTACCGCCAGAACAAATAACTATGTCGAAATCTTCAAGAGAGTTTTTAATTTGTTTTTTTAGCTTTTGATAGTTGTCTTTTACAATTCCTTTATTTTCTGCAATAGCTCCATTTGAAATAGCTCCACTAGTTATAGCATAGCTATTTACATCATAAATTTTTCCATATTCGATATTTCCATTTTTATTTTTCTCATTTTCTAATACTAGCTCATTGCCTGTAGATATAACTGCAATTCTTGGCTTTTTATATACTTCCACTTCCTTGATTCCTTGTGCAGCTAAAACACCTATTTTGTCAGGACCAATGACAGTTTTTTCCTTTAAAAGTGTTTTTTCCTTTGTTATATCTGATCCTTTTAGAGCTAAATCTTGATTTGGAGCTACACTTTTGAGTATATAAATATCATTTTCTTCATCAATAGCAGAACCTCTTTCAGTAAATTCAACCATAGCTACAGCATCAGCTCCATCTGGAATTGGGGCGCCTGTACTTATTTCTATACATTCTCCTTTTTCAATAGTTTTTTCACTATAAGATCCTGCTTCAATACTATCAATACATTTTAAAATTTTAGGATGTTCATCATTAGCTCCAAACGTATCTTCAGCTTTAACAGCAAAACCATCCATTAAAGATCTATTAAATGGTGGGAGATCCATTGAACTAATAATATCTTTAAAAATAACATGATTATAACTATCTTCAATAGAAACAATATCTGATTTTGGAGGATAAAGTTCATTGAATAAATCTTTTATAATTTTTTTAGCTTCATCTACTTCTTTTATATTTAAAAATTCAGTTCCCATACTTTCCCCTTGTTTTTTAAAGATATTATTTTAATTATTTAAATTTATTTTCTAAAAACATCAAATTCTTTTTCTCTCAACAATGGTTTTATACTTGATTTTTTATCTTTTAAATCATTGAAATTTAGGAATCCTTTAATTAAGACTACTGGAATTCCTTCATTAGCTTGTCCCATTAAAAGAGATGCTGCAGCAGCTAATTCATCAGCAATAGCTATTTCTGTGGTTTCAAGTTTTCTACCATAAAGATCTTCTTCACCTACTCTTTCCCAAAGAGGATTGATTCCACAACACCCAATTGCTACACCAACAGCACCATTTCTAAATGCTCTACCTTGAGTATCAGTTATTATGATAGCTAAATTTTCTCCAACTTCTTTTTTTAAGGAATTATATATTTCTTTCGCTGATTTATCAGGGTTTTCTGGCATTGGTGTAGCTAAACCTTCTTCTACATTTGATTCATCGATTCCTGCATTTGCACAAACAAAACCTTGTTTTGTTTCACTTATTATAAAGTTTGGACCAATTGCAATAATTTCTTTAGATTCCTTGATTATTGCTTCAATAAGTTGTGGGTCTTTTCCAGTTTTTTCAGCTAATTCATTAGCTTGTGGACTAGGATTTATTTTTTTTAAATCAATATAATTACCTTCAGCTTTTGATATTAGGGTTTCAGCTATTAAAAGGATATTTCCTTCCTCTAATTCAATATTTTGTTGCTCAAGTGAGGATAATATTAAATCAGCAATTTTATCTCCTTTTACTACTAAAGGAATTTCTGTTAATCCTAATAATTCTAGTTTCATTTTAAAACCGTTTAAATATCTATTTAGCTTATAATTTTGTAAGATTTAACTTTTAAATATGTTGTTTGTTTTTATATAATTAAATAAAATATTATTATAAAGATTATTAAAAAAATAATTCTAATAATAATTAATATAAATATTTAAATTTAATATAATATTTAAAAAAATAATTAAATTAGAAATAAATTAATTAGAAATTAATTAATAAAATTTAATTAATTAAAATAAAATTTAATTAAATAAATAATTAAATAAATAATTAAAATTACATTAATTAATATATATAATTAAAAATGTAAAAATATGATTATTTTTAAATCCAATTAATTTTATTAATTTAATATTAATTTTTTAATTATAAATTTGTAGTTTAATAGAATAATAATTACAAATTAATAGATTCTATTTTCCATTTTCCATCAAACACAGATCCAACTGAAGCTACTGGATTTGTGAATTTTTTAAATTCTCCTTCATCTAATATTAATTTTGCAGCTGAAGCAGAGTTTTTTGCAGTGAATTCAACCTCTTCTGGGGACTGACATTCATAAGTTGAAATAAATGCAGCTTTTCCATGTTCTAATTTTTCAACTAAGACTTTTCCATCAGTAACTATTCCAATATATGCTTCATATTTATTTTCATCAGTTGTTGAAGTAATTGCTGCAGCTATTCTTGGGGTATTATAATCATCTTTTTCATAATCCATAGCTAATAAAGAAAGTGCCATAGCATCTTTAATATTCATTCCAACAGCTATTTTATCAGCTATAACATCAGTATGTGAACCATTGGATACAATAGCTATATCTCCCACTATTTTAACACAGTTATAAGCTATGTATGCATTTTCAAATATGTCTGTTTCATATCCTTCTTTTGGAATAATAGCTGCTTTATCTTCAAAGCTCTTTGCCATCCTATTTGGAAAAGACCTACTAGATACTCTATAAGCTATAAATGGTTTTTTTTCACTATTCATTCCAACTGATACAATTCTTCCTAAATACATTTTCTTCCCTCTTATCGATTTATGATTTATTACATATTCTTTGATATAATTTTGAATTATCAAATAAAATAATTAACTAAATTATAATTAATAAATAATAAACTAGTGATTAACTAGTAATCAACTAACTTATTATATCATATTAAATAATATTCAATCTAATCTGGAGAACGCACTGCCTGTTCTGGACTCATACCTGGAGGTGCTGTAATAATAATGGCTCTTTCTTTAGGTTTTATAATAATTTCGCCTTGATCAATTACTTTCGTTTGAACTGCTATAGCATGATCTTTAATGAGTGCAGACATGTCTTGACCATTAACTGTTACTTTTTCCAATCCTGCTACAGGTAATAAATAATATTCTGAAGTACCACTTGTATCAGTTATATTAGGTTTTCCAGTTCCACTATCTGTAGCATCATTAATTCCTGCAGTACTAAAACTACTACTAACTACTAAAAATATTAATAGTGTAAATAGAATGTCAATAAACGGAACAAGGTTGAATTCAGGCCCAGTTTCTTTTATTTTCTGTCTGTGCCTTTTAATATCTAATGCCATTTTAATTCCTTCATATATTTATTGTCTAAGTCTACTTTCAGTTATTTCAGATTTAATATCACATTTTTCTAATATGATATTGTTAATACTCTTTTCAAGCATACTTGGCTTAAATGAAACCTGAATATTAGCTCCAGTATAATCTTGCTCTATTATTTCTCTTGTATTAACTATTCCATCAGCTTCTTTCAATGCTTCTAATGCACAGGGGATATTATTTTCAACTCTAATTTTAGCTACAGCATAACTCCAATTGGTCATTTTATTAGCTAACTCGATTTTATCCATTTCCACATCAATTAAACTTTTTATATATGTATGGAGGGGTAATAATATAATAGCTGTGGCTAAACCAACTATAGTTGTAATTAATGCAATGTAAATACCTTCTGCCATTGCTGCACTATTGGGACTTACTCCTAATGACTTAAATGTCATCCAAATACCAATTACAGTACCTATAAGTCCTAAAAATGGAGCAAGTTCTATTATGGTTTTAAGAGTATTAATACCGCTGGTCATTTTACTTAATTCAACGATGAATACCTGTTCCATTCCTTCTTCAACTTCTGTTTTATTTTTATATCCAATTTTCAATGCTTCAGAAATGATTTTAGAAACAGGATTTTTATAATGGCTTATTGATTTTAAAGCCTCAATTGCTCCGCCACGATTCATTGCTACTGTAACTGTTCCCATAATTTCTGTAGTGTCTGATTTACTTATACTTCTAAGGTAACGTATCTTTTGAATAGAACTTATTAGTCCATAGATACCAATAAGAACAATTATGTAAGTTATAACTCCTCCGCTTTGGAATATCTCAATAAAAGTATTAAATGCACCTGTGAAAAATTCTACTATCATAATATCCTCTAATTATAATTTAATGTGTAATATTAATTTATCATGATTTTAATTAATTTAATCTTGATTTTATTTTTATTTTATTATTTTATTATTTTATTATTTTAATTGATTTTTCAATTATTATTTTATTGATCTTTAAATTATTTTTTTAAAAATTGTTATTTTTAATTATTATTTTTTAACTTATTAATTTGTTATTTAAAATTACATATTTAATTTTATAATGATATATATAAAATGTATCTTTATAATTTGTTATTTAAAATTGTATATTTAATTTTATAATGATATATATAAAATGTATCTTTATAATTTGTTATTTAAAATTGTATATTTAATTTTATAATGATATATATAAAATCTATTTTAAAATATATTTTTATAATTTGTTATTTGAAATTATATATAATTTGAAATTATTATATAATTAAACATCTTTTTATAATTTATTACTATTTATCCTATAATTATAGTATAATATTATCAAATAATGTAATTTAATTACATAATTCATATTATTCTTGGTTTTTCAAGTTTTCAACAGTTTTCCAAGATTTTCTAACGATTTCGGGCATTTCATTATAGCTAAAGTTTTCTAAGAATTTTTTAGTTTTGGGGTCACTTGGATATCCAGATCCAATTTCTCCAATTTCCCTATATTCTTTTTTCAACTGTTCTATTATACTGTCTCTTTCATATTTAGCTATTATAGAAGCAGCAGCAACTTGCATATATTTATCATCTGCTTTGTGTTCAGAAATTACATTATCATTACCAGAAATTGATTTTATTTCTTCTTCTAATCGTTTTGGTTTTACATCGACTGAGTCTACTATTATGCAATCAGCATCTAATTTATCAATAATTTGTAGCATAGCTATTTTTTCTATTTCATTAAGATTTACATCTTTTGCTCTCAAATTGTCGATATCTCTAGCTGTTATTTCTACAGTTTCATATTCAAACATGTTTCTCAATTTTCGAGATAATACTTTTCTTCGTGTGGGAGTTAATCTTTTAGAGTCTTTTATACCCATTCTTTCTAGTATTTGGACCTTTTCATCAGGAATCACAACACCTGCTACAATAAGTGGGCCAATCACGGGGCCTCTTCCTGCTTCATCTATTCCTAAAACATTCATTTATTCACCATGGGATTTTTTACTCTATAAAAATATTTTTATTTTCTATAATGATTTATAAATTGATTATATACATGATTATAATAGATTTTAATAATGATTATAATATATTTCTATATTATGATATTGGAATTAATAATATAAATAATATAAATATATATTAATCAAATTTAAATATATTAAATTAATATTATTATTAAATTATATTATTAAATAGAATATACAATAATGATATTTACAATACTGATATTTTATATATTGATATTTATACATGTTTATAATGATAATAATTATAAGAATAAGAAAATGAAATTTTCAATATAAAAATTGTTTTGACATAAAAATATTCATTTTGTATTGTTTTTTTGTTCTTATTTATGAAAATTTAATTTATTATCAAATATTAATCTCTAATAGAAATATTTATCTCATTTAAAAGCAAATATTAATTAATAACTACAATTAAAGTATTATTAGGAGTCAAAACATGGATTTAAAAGAAACTAAAATTGGATATTTTATGGCAGTGTCTGATGTAATCTCATTGCTGAATTTATCTTTTGGATTTTTATCTATATTAATGGCAATAAATGGACAAATAGCTATCTCAGCAATATTTATAATTATTGCACTAGTTTTTGACTCTATAGATGGATGGGTAGCTAGAAAGTTATCTAGAATTGATGAATATGGGTTTGGAAAGAATATAGATTCATTATCTGACGTTGTTTCCTTTGGTGTTGCTCCAGGAATACTTTTATATTGTATTGGAACTAGTACTATTCAAAATTCACTAATTAATCACTATTATTTTGGATTATCTCAGTTTACTCAATTTATTAACTTAATTGGGTTGAATTATTTGTTAGCTATAGTTGCATTATTTATTGTTATTTGTGGAGTTTTACGTCTTACTAGATACAATGCCATTGTTGATAATTTGAATTTTAAAGGATTTATTGGAGTTCCAATTCCTGCAACTGGGGTTTTGTTATCTTCATTTGTTTTAAGTGGATTCTTTAATTTGTATATAGCAATGATTTTAATGGTAATTATGGGATTGTTAATGATAAGTAATATTAAATATTCAAAATTAGATAATCCTAAATATTTGGGCATATTTGCTATCTTTTTAATACTTATTCTTATTCCTTATCCAATAGTCTTTTGGGGAATTGATATTCCAGCTAGTGTAGTATTTGTTTTAACATTGATTTATGTGTTAATTGGGCTATTTAAAGGATTATTATTTTCAAAAAGTGATTCTATCGATTTTGAGTTATAGTTTAATATGAATTATTTCATTATAATATATTCATAGAATATATTCTCTATACTTCATTATATTCACATATATTTTATATATTCAAGATATATTGTATATAATCTAGTATATTTTAGTATATTCTAATATATGTCGATATATCTTAATATATATTGATATATCTTAATATATCTAGATATATTTTATTTTGTTTTATTTTGTATATAATATAACTCATTATATTTTTAATCATAACTTTAATTATAATTTAAGGAATTATAAAAGGTTATAAAATAATAAAGATAATTTTCAGCTCATTTTCATCTACAAATAAATATTCTATTGAAGAGTTGGTAGTTTGAAAGATAAGGGATTCAAAAAAAAATTTAATTCTAAATTAATTAGTTTAAACAAATTCAATAATTTAAAGTCTAGAATTAGTTTTAAATCGGGATTTAGTTTTTTAAAACCTATTAAAGATGTATTTTATTTTATATCTAATAAAATTGATGATTTAACAGATATTGAAGTTAGTGAAAATAAAAAAAATAAAAAAAATAAAGAAAATAAAGAAAATACCGTAGAAAATAATGTAATAAATAAAAATAGTAAATGTGCTAAAAATAGTAAATTTACAGAGGATAATGATAATAATATCTTTAATATTAATAATATTAATAATAATATTAGTAATAATAAAAATATTCAAGATAAATGTGCAGATGATTTTTTAGATGAAATTTCTAATGATTTTCCTAATATTATTGAAGATAATTTTGACAATGAATATTATCGGAGGATTGAACCTTCAAAAGAAGAAATAAAACATGAAAATTATTTAAAAAATCTTGATAATTTTGATTTAAAAGATTTAAATAGAAATCATAATGATTTTAATAAGGTTTCTAATTCTAATGTAAATAAGATTTCTGAGGAAGATGATAGATTTAATAAATTTTTACCTAAAAAAATTCCAAGTTCAGAAGCATTAACTAATGATTCACAAAATTTTAAATCAGATAAACAAAAATCTGTAATTTCTGGACCATTAAGTGATAAATTTGGAAATATTAATAAGATTGAAAAAGAAAAAAATGAAAAGTTGGATTTTAAAAATTTTCTTAATCTAGATAATCTTAATCTAGATAAAAATATATTTAAACAATTTAGAAAATCATTAGGCACTGATGATTCAAAAACAATCTTAGGTGCAGCTATATTTAGTTTAATTTTAATTGTTCTATTATTTTCTGGATATTATTTTTTAGTTTATCAACCATTTCAGGATGATTTATCCACAGCTAAAACAAATAAATTCAATGAATTGAATTCTCTTTTTAAAGGACCTTTGGCTCTTGATCCAAATGTTTTAACCTTAACTTCTGAAATAGAATTAGCTAAATCTCCTGAAGAAATAAATGCTATTGATATTATACGGCCTGCAACGTTTTCATGGAGAGAATATCAATCAAAACAGATTAATAAAACAAAAGACAATTTTAATAGAGTTATGGTTACTTATGAAACTATTTCTTCTGAAAATACAGCATCCGGCAATATTGCTATTTTTAATGGAAATAACGAGTCTAATACAAATTTTAACTCAATTGATGATAACAATCAAATTTCTAAAGCAGGATTTGTTTATGCTGAATCAAATAATAATATAAATAATAAAAATGTTATTATGGATGCAGAAGATGCGAAATCATTAGTTAATGAAAATGACGGCAGAGTTCTTGCTAATATTGTTTTTAAAAAACCAGATACTGTGGCAGTTCCTGTTTTAATAGATAGGTTACAAGCCGGGGCTGGATTAATATCAATAGGGAGTATTGTTGATATTTATACATTGTATGATTCTAATCAACTTCAATCTTCTGATTCGTCTCAATCTAGTTCTCAGTCTAATTCTGAATCTAGCTCTATTTCAGAAGGTTCTGATAATTCAAATGTATCAACTGATTCAGAAAACACTAATGTTAATGAAAATTCACAATCAAATTCACAATCAAATACAGGACAAATTTCAACAACTTCTAGTTCACAACAAGATTCTAAAACAGTTATTATATCTCCAGATATAAGTGGGTCTACAATATTGGCTATAATGAGATCAAAAGATAGTGGAATGATAAGTGCTGATTATATTAAATCACAAACTACAATAAATGGAAATAATACTAATCAGGTTCAGAATAGTAAATCTTTCTCTACAAATGTTGAAGAAATGATTAGAGGATCTATATCTGGAGGATACGATGAAAAACAAATATCAACATTGTTAAATAGCTATGGATTGAAGTTATCTGACTATGAGAGACAATCTAATTTAGCTGAGATTGATGTTCAATATCTTTTATTGATTGAAGTTCCTCGAAATGATGTTCCTTTTGTTATAAATAATATGGAAAATATTATTTTAACTATTCCAACTAGCAAAGCTCCTGATTGGATGATAAATGAATTGAAAAATACTTATTCAAAAAATAAAGAAAATAAAGAAAATATAACATAATCATTTTGTGAAAATATAATAAAATAGTAATGAATACTATTTTAATACAATATCTGTATAATAGTATATAAAAACAAAAATAAATTAATATGAATTATGGAAAAATTGTTTTAGATATTACAAAGTATACATAAAATATATACAAAACTATATATAGAATTAGTTATATATTATTAATATCTAGTTTATATAACTTAATATTATTATATCTAATTATTTTTTTTAAATAAATATATATAGATTATTCCAATATGTGCATTTATTTTTGTATAAATTTTTATATTAGATTGTTTTATATATTATTAGGTTATTGATATTCTAATAATTAATTATAAAATAAGATTATTAATTTATTAAACAATTAGATTATTAATATTAAAATATTTTATTAATTATTATTAAATATTAAATATTAAACTTATTTAAATTATTCAAATTAATTATTCAAATTAATTATTCCAATTATTTATTCAAATTATTTATTAGGAATTTATCTTATTAAAATCAAAACTAAAATTTATATGGTGATTATTTGGTAAAACTCACAACAGTTGTGGTTATTATAGCACTTATAGTTGTTGGTATGTATGCATTACTAGAAGTGTCCTATTATTCTTCAAAAGTATCTATTGAAAAGGATGTAACATCCCCAGTAGTTCTAATTCCATCTATTGGAGTAAATGAAAAAATTAATAATGTTTCTATTTCACAAGGAGTCTACCATGAGGAGGTGTCTTTCCTTCCTACAAAAGGGGAAGTAATATTATTTGGTCATAGGACTAGCTATAGTTCGCCGTTTTTTAATTTAAACCAATTAAAATCAGGAGATACTGTGACACTTGAATGGCCAAATATTGGGCAAGTTAACTATACTGTTAATAGCTCAACTATAGTTCCAGCTAGCTATCAGTTGCCGGTTCATAAAGATGTTCAAAAGATATATTTAATCACTTGTGATCCTCCAGGATTTACAACTAATAGATTGATTGTAGTTGCTGATATGGATAAAGTTGGTCCATTAAATGATACAATAGTTAAAGAAAATCCTAATATGCATAATGCTTTAATTATATGTGTTCTCTTTTTAGGACTAGGATTGGTACTATCTTATTTTTATCCAATTAAAGAAGATAGGATATTTATATTAGCTGCAGTTTTGATTATGTCTGGAATACTCATATTTGCGTACTTTGTTCCATTTGATCCCGATATTATTGCATCAAAAATTAATTGGTTAAATGGAGATTTTAGTGCATAGAGATTATTAAATATACTTTAAAATAATTTAAAAATAATTTTGGAAAGTGTGTATAATGAATGTAGAAAAAGAATTTTTTTCAAATATTAGCTCTAGAGAAAGGGCTATTTTTGAAGGTGCTATTAGTATGGGTGCATTATTCCATCAATTTATTGGAACTCCTGTTAATGAAAAATCAGCAAATAGCTTAGAAACAGCTATTGAAAAATCTCTTTCACTTCAACCTGCTATTGAAAAAACTGAAGTTAAAATTGATTTAGCTAAAATAAAAGAAATAATGTCTGAGTTTGATTATGTTTCATTATCGGGGGATATGTTAGATGTAAAAATCCATTCTAAAATTGATAGTGTTTTAGCCGTTGTTAGAATGAAATTCATTCCAGAATTAAATTATCCTTTAATGTTCATAGAGGAAATTATTGAATAAATTTTAAGATATATTTTTTCATATCTTTTATTCTCATTTTTTATTTTCATTATTTTGTTTTTATTTTCATATTCTTTTTTCATTTTTATTATTTTTCTATTATTTCTTAATTTTTTAATTTTATTTAATTTTATTCAATATTTTTTAACATACTATTTAGTCTTTTTTAGTCTTTTTATCCTTTTTTTAGTTTTTTTAGTTTTTTTTCTATTATTTATCTGTATTTTACGCATATTTTTAATATATTTTCCTTTTTAATAATTTAAGAGTATTCTAATATAATATTAAAAGTATTAATAATCAAACATTTTGTGATAATTTATCCTTAATTAAAAATTTTTAAAACATAATAGGATAAATTTAAATATTAATAGAATAAATCTTATTATGCTACATGATGAGAATATAATATTTAAAATACTATATTGATTTCTAATAGTTGAAGCTGAAATTAGATATCAATGATTAAATAATTCTCAAAGATGTTTTGATTTATATAAAATTCTTCATAAGATATTTAAGCTATATTAAAATTATTATAGTTTAATAAATTAATTTTATGGATAATTTGAATAATTAATTTAAGTTATGTAATATTATGCATACTTTTTATAGTGCATAGCACAGGAGGTGGACATAATGATAGAAGACAAGATACAAGTTTTAAGGCAGGCAGCAAAAGTTTCTAATGAACAGAGTTCGGATCATTTATGGTGTGTTGCTGCAGGCAATGAAGAACTCGTAAATGATATAGCTTATGCAGCTATATCCTCTAAAGACAGAGTTAAAATACTTTTTAGAGAGCATGTCACTTTAGAAGAATCTTATGTTCATAAAAAATTTGATTTTATCATGTTATATGGCGATGCTGATAAAATAAGAGAACTTAGCTATGTTAGTAAAGAAAATGGCGGAGCTTATATTCAAATTGCTCCTTTTTATGTTGGTAATGAACCGAATTTAATGTTACTTGTAGCTCCAGATGATGCTATTAAGAAATTTGTTGGAGATGCAGAAAGAAAAAGTTCTAGTTTTTCTATATTATTAGAAGATCAAACTACTGGTTTCATTGAAACTGATTTACAATTGAGTGTAAAACTTCCTAATTTTTTACAGGATATGATAGCTCCATTGTTTAATATGAGTGATGTTGTTTTATCAACGGTTCTTATTTCAATTGAAGATATAGAAGATGTAGTAAAAATTAAAAAAATAGCCACAAAAAATAATGTATTTATTATAGACTTTAAAGACATTGTAATAGATGATTAAAATTTATTATATTTGTTTATTAATAATTTTTTGAATGTATAATTATATTTTAAGTATTCTAGATAATAAATATTCTAGATAATAATTATAATTTGATATGGGCTTGAATTTTTTAACAATATTATTTAATTTTAGATATTATTTATGTATTCTTTAGATATTATTTAAAATATTTATTTTAATATATTTATTTAGGAATCTAAGTATTTATCTAGTTATTTATTCAGTATATAGTTCATTTAATTGTTTAATATTTATTTTAGATATTTATTTGGATAATTATTCATCTTTTATTTAGATATTTAGATTTTATTATAAATTATTTTAAATCATTAAATGTAAATCATATATAAAATCATCAATTATATTATAAAGTATATAATTATAAAATAAATTAATAAGTTAATAAAATTAGATTAATGGATTATATTAATTAGTGGATTATTATTAAATCATATACAATTGAGCTTAATATTACAAAATATTATATTGTTTAAAATAAATATATTATTAAAATATATATTTTATATTGCTGTTATTATTGAATATTGTAAATATTATAAATATTTTAAATTCTTTAATAAGCATTGGAACAATCTTTTGAACGATTAAAATTACAAAATTAAGTAAAATTCAATATTGATTAAGAGGAAAGACTATGAGATTATTTGGAAGTAATAATAATGATAAAAAAACAGAACCTAAACAAGGAATTACTAATAGTTTAGGAATTGACTTAGGTACTTTAAACACTGTAATTGCAAAGCCATCTGGAGACAAATTTGATTTATACCAAATACCTTCAGTAGTGGCTGTTAAAAAAGATGATTCTTCATCTGTTTTAGCTGTTGGTGAAGAAGCTAAGTTAATGCTTGGAAGAACTCCTGAAGATATTGTAGCTTTAAGACCTTTAAAGAAAGGTGTTATTGAAAGTATTGCTCAAGCACAAGCATTACTTGTAAAAGCAATGGAAATTGGTATTAAAAATGGGGATTCTGTAGGTAGGATTGTTATTGGAATTCCTGGAGACTCCTCCGAAGTAGAGAAAGAAGCTGCAGAAAAAATCGGCCGAGAAGCTGGGGCAGATTATGTATTGGTAATTAGTGAAGGGTTAGCTGCTGCAATTGGTGCAGGATTACCTATAGCTGAACCAGAAGGAACTATGGTCGTTGATATTGGTGCAGGTTCTACTGATTTAGTAGTTATTTCTCTTGGTGGAATTTCTGATATTGAAACTGTTAGGGTTGGTGGAGATGATATTGATAACAATATTGTAAATCTTGTAAAAGAAAAATACAATGTAGGAATTGGTATTCATGATGCTGAAGCTGCTAAAATTAAAGTTGGTATGTTCCACTCTAGTGAAGATACAGAAGTTGAAACTACTGAGATTATTGGTAAATCAGCTGAAACTAACAGACCGAAAAAAGTTGTAATTGATTCCTTACTTGTAGCTGATGCTGCAGAACCTGTAATCCAAGAGATTGTTAATGGTTTAAACAAAGTTTTAGAAAGACTTTCACCAGAATTAATTACTGGTGTTTTCCATAACAGTGTTGCTGTTGGTGGAAGCTCTCAGTTAAGAGGTCTTAAAGAAAGAATATGTGATGAATTATCCATTCCAGTAACTATTTCAGATGACCCTATGACTGTTGTAGCTAAAGGTGCAGCTATAGTTGCTGCTGAACCAAGAGCTTTAGAACCTGAAGTTCGTTTAAAAGCTATGAAATAAGTAGTAGCTATATTTTAACTATTTCTTATTCTTTTATTCTTATATTCTTTTATTCTTTTATTCTTTTATTCTTTTATTCTCTTATTTTTATATTTTTTATTTATACCTTTATTTTTTTATAAACTTATTCTTATTTTTGGTCTATATGTTTATGATATTGCTGGAAAAAATATATTCCAAATTCGATACATTTATATAAGTTATTCATTATATTAGATAGTATAGTAAAAAACATATTACAGCTTTGGAATGTGTTTGATGTTTTTTGTGGTATTTTTTTTTATTTCGTTTAACCCAGGTTAAACGATACTTTTTTGGATTTTTTACCTCTTTTTTGAACTTTTTTTATTGAATTTTATATGTTTTATGTTTAAAATATGTGAAATATTAATACTTTTTTTTATTTTTATAATATTTTTGTATCTATTTTAAGTGATTTATTGTTCTTTTTTCATTGTTTAGTAACTTTTTTTCATTTTTAGTGCGTTTAACCTGGGTTAAACGAAGTAAATTTATTTTTCTTTAAATATGAGTTTATTAATCGTGAAAAAGTTAGTGGATATTGGATATATTTGTGTAATTTTTTCATGATTAATAAGATTATAATAGAGCTTTCTGCAATGATTTTTGAGTAAATGCTCTTTTTTGATGTAAAATTGTAATATATGATAACTATATGGGGAGTTTATTACTATTTATCATTAATATTGGTTTTATTAATCAAAAAAAAGAAATTTATAATGTGATAAAAGAAGATAAATGTTGTTCCTGTTAAGAATTTTTTATATCACCCCCTTAAATTCTTTTTTAGGAGATCATTTATTCTTTCTTTTTATCACATTTTTTGAATATATTTTAATGCCCTATAATGGGGAGGTGAAAAAATTTTACAAAACAAAAAAATAATAACTCATACATTAATTATAGCAAGTATTATTTTATTAGCTATAATTAGTTCACAAGCGGGATTTGCAGCTACCACAAACATCAACAACACAACTTCTGGTGGAATAAGTGGTGCACTAACTAATGCAGTAGCTGGAGGTACAATAGAACTCGATGAAGGAACATACACAGGCAATAACAATACCAATATCGGAATTAATAAAAACATAACAATAACAGGAAAAACCAAAGACAAAGTAATTCTCGATGCACAAGGAATATCAAGAATATTCACAGTAAACAATAATCTAAATGTAATATTTATAAACATCACATTTATCAATGGTAATTCAAGCAGTTATGGTGGAGCAATCTACAACAATTATGCTGGAACAACAATGACATTCATCAATTGTATTTTTGATAATAATAATGCAACATATGGGGGAGGAATATCTTCAATAGGTACTTTAATTATCAAAAACTCTACATTTATTAATAATACTGCTGTACAGTATGGTCCAGGAATATATGCATATACTATTACTCGTGATTTTAATATTTCTGATTCTATATTTATGGACAACAATGGTGGTCGTGGTGGTGGGATATTTATAATTATTGATAAAAGTATTCATAATATCATTAATTGTACTTTCATAAATAATTCTGCTACTGTAATTGGTGGTGCAATACAAATAATGGCTTATGGAGATAGTAATGTAGATATTATCAATTGTACGATTCTAAATAACTTTGCTGGTAATGGTGGAGGAATGTTTTTTCGGCAATCCTCTGCTGGAAATATTATTTTCAATATTAATGTTATTAATTGTAGTTTAAATAATAATTCTGCTAATGGTAATGGTGGAGGAATTGTCATATCTCCAGAGATTTTCAATTCCACTGTTAATCTCAATGTTATTAATTGTAGTTTAAATAATAATTCTGCTAATATGGGTGGAGGAATTCATATAACTTGTTCTGGTATTAATGTTAATAATACTGTTAATGTCAATATTTCTAACTCTTTCATACTTAATAACACAGCTAATAATAATGGTGGGGGAATTGATATATCTCTTAATAGTAATAGTGGCGGAACTGGCACTGTTACTATTGCTAATTGTACTGTTATGGGTAATTCTGCTGGTTACGCAGGTGATGGAATTTATATTTCAGATCATGATCATGGTAATCTTTATGTGACTATTGTTGATAGTGATATTTTGGAAAATGTTGGTGATGGTATTCATAATGAAGATGCAAATCTTAATATATCCGGTAGTAATGTTTCAAATAATACTGGTAATGGAATTACAACTGGTAGTGAAAGTAACTCTACTATAACTTACAATGAGATTGTTGGTAATAGTGGTCATGGCGTTTCTAATAATGGTACTTCTACTATCGAAGGCAATACTATTAATGATAATGATGGCCATGGAATAGCTAATTCTGGTAATGTTACTTTGAATGATAATACTATTGTTGATAATAATGGTGTTGGTGTTTCTAATGATGGTAATTTATCTGGATTAGGAAATACTGTCGATTATAGAACTAATCTAACAATAATTAATACTATTGTTTTATATAACAGAGTTAATATATCAGTGAAAGCTATTGATGATATGGGTAATGTTATTGTTGGTGCAACTATTAATTTCTATGTTAATGGAAAATTAGTAGGATCTGCAATAACTAATAATGAAGGTATTGCCCAATTCACTTATACTGCTTCTAGTTCAGGATTACAAAACATCATAGCATCTATGCCGGAATTTAATAGTAAAAATACTCTTATAAGTACTATGATTCATCTTGCAGCAAACAACACTACAAGTGTTAAAGTAGTATTAGAAAACGGTACTGTTATTACAGTTTCTGCACCAACTATCAATGAAGGTAAAAAAACTAACATAAAAGCAACCTTAAAAGACGTAAATGGAAATATCCTCAAAAATAAAAAAGTATCATTAACTATCAAGGGAAAAACATACATTGCAACAACTAACAATAATGGAATAGCTGTTTTCAATATAGCTGGATTAAAAGGTGGAAAACACACATTAACAGCTAAATTCACAGGAGACAGCAACTACAAATCATCAAAAATATCAAAAGTGCAAAAAGTCAACCCTAAAACTAACTTAGGAATTTTATCAATTAAAAAATTGTCTTTCAGGAAAAAAGTATCTACATATAGAGTTACAATAGCTAATAAAGGAAGTTTGAAATCTAAATCTACTGTTTTGGCTCTTTTCCATATGAGAAACGGAGTTAAAATCAAAACCAAATACATCAAAATTAAATCAATAGCTCCAGGAAAGAAAATATCAATAATCGTCAGCTACTTCCCAGACAAAGCAAACCACAGATACTGCATAGCTCACTTCCAAGTTGATCCTAAAAACAAAAACAAAGAAGTAATATTAGCTAACAATAAAAAATCAATTAGCTTAAAACACTAAAATAAAACCAAAACAATTCAAAGGATAAATTAACTCTTTTTATCCTTTCTTCTATTTTTTATTTCTCAGTTTTAATTGTACTAATTCATTCTTTCATTTTTATTACCAATATATTTGATATATCAATAGTTGATATATCAATTATTAATATAATTATTATTTTAGATGTATAATCTTGATTAATATAATGAATAATTTTATTAATTATTATGAATAATCTATATATCATAACAAAAATATATTGTAATAGTATATATTGTAGAATATAAGATTAATTATTAATTAATAAAATATTTATGAATTAAATTTATATTTAATTGACATGTAGCTATTTGTTGATTGAATAGCTATATAAATTTGATTATAATAGTATATAAGAATTATTTGGCATATATTAGAAAATATATTAGAAATTTATAATGAATTAATAAATAACATTGTAATAATAAATTAAATAATAAATTAATGTAATAAAATTAAGTAATAATTACTTTTAGGAGAATTTCATGATTAAAATAGACTCTGAACTGTGTAAAGGGTGCGATATATGTATTGCTTCTTGTCCTAAACATGTTTATGTAAAATCATCTAAGGAAAATAAGAAAGGAGTGTACTTACCTTGTCCTGAAAATGAGGAAGAATGTACTAAATGTCATTTATGTGAATTATTGTGTCCTGATCAAGCCATAACTGTTGAAGATAATAATGATAATAATGAAAATGGCGAAATGGAGGAACAAAATGACTAAAGAACTTTTTATTCAAGGTAATGAAGCTTGTGCTCATGGAGCTATTAAAGCAGGATGTAGGTTCTTTGCTGGTTATCCTATTACTCCATCTACAGAAGTAGCTGAAGATCTTGCAGGATTTCTACCAAAACATGGAGGTTCTTTCCTTCAGATGGAAGATGAAATTGCAGCTATTGGAGCTATTATTGGTGCAAGTTGGAGTGGTCTAAAAGCTATGACTTCTACATCTGGACCAGGATTTTCTCTTATGCAAGAAAATATAGGTTATGCTCATATTACAGAAACTCCTCTTGTTATTGTAGATGTTCAAAGAGGAGGTCCTTCTACAGGTCAACCTACTATGGCATCTCAAGGAGATATGATGCAACTTAGATGGGGTTCTCATGGAGATTATGAACCTATTGCACTTTCACCCTCTTCTGTTCAAGAATTTTTTGATTTCACTGTTAAAGCATTTAATTTAGCTGAAGAATATAGAATTCCTGTGTTAATTGCTGCTGATGAAGTAATTGGTCATATGAGAGAAAAAATTATTATTCCTGATAAAGTAGATATAAGAAAAAGGGTTATGCCAAAAGAAAACCCAAATGAGTTTTCAGCTAATAATCCTTACCTTCCATTTAAAGCAGAAGATGGAGATGTTGCTCCTATGGCTCCATTTGGTGAAGGTTATAAAATTCCGGTGACTGGTTTAACTCATGATGAAAGAGGTTATCCAGATTCTTCTGATCCTAAAGCTCATGCTAAGCTTATTACTAGATTATGTAATAAAATATTAAATAATAGGGAGAAAATTGTTTCTACTCATGAAAGATTCTGTGATGATGCAGATACAATAATTATTTCTTATGGAGCTCCAGTTAGATCTGTTGTTACTGCAGTAAATCTTGCAAGAGAAGAAGGTTTAAAAGTAGGTTCAATTAAAATAGATACTCCATGGCCATTCCCAGAAAATCAAATATTAAAAGCTGCTGAAACAGCTAAAAACCTAATTGTAGTTGAAATGAACTTAGGGCAAATGGTTCATGAAGTTGAAAGAGTATCTGGTATGGTTAATGGAAATAGGCCTAATGTCTATCTTATTCCAAAGATTGGTGGAGAACTTCATAAACCTGATGAAATATTATCAAAAATTAAGGAAATTAGCTAAAGAGGGAGGAATATTATGGTAAAAAATAATGAAAATCCATTTATGAAATATTTGAGAAAAGACAGACTCCCAAATATATTTTGTGCTGGCTGTGGAAATGGAATCGCTTTAAACACCTTCTTTAATGGAATGGAATCTGCAAAAATAGATTTTGATTCTATAGCTATGGTTTCTGGAATTGGTTGTTCTTCACGTATTCCAGGTTATGTTAAATGTGATTCTTTACATACTACTCATGGTAGGGCTATAACTTTTGCAACAGGACTTAAAGTCGGTAATCCTGATTTAAATGTTGTAGTTTTCACAGGTGATGGAGATGCTGCTTCTATTGGTGGAAATCACCTTATTCATGGTGCTAGAAAAAATGTAAATATTACTGTTATTTGTGTCAATAATAATATTTATGGAATGACTGGTGGTCAAATAAGTCCAACTTCTCCAAAAGGTAGTTTTGGAACGACTGCTCCTTATGGTTCAAGAGATAAACCATTTAATCTCGCTGAACTTGTAGCTGGAGCTGGTGCAAGTTATGTATCTAGATGGACAACAGCTCATCCTCTTCAACTTTCAAATTCAATTAAAAAAGCATTATTGAACCCAGGATTTTCTTTCGTTGAAGTAGTTTCACAATGTCCTACTTATTTTGGGAGAAAAAACAAACTTAGATCTCCTGTTGACATGATAAATGCTTTTAAAGAGAATAGTATTAACAAACGTAAGGCAGATAAAATGGATCCTGAGGAACTAATTGGAAAACTTATTGTAGGAGAATTTGTTAGCAATCCAAGAAAAGAACTTACAGAAAATGTTTGTGATTTATCTGTTGAACAATGTGGTCGAGATTTAGCTATAAAATCAGCATATCAAGATGATTTAGAATAAAAAGCTGATTTAGTTTATAATTCAAATTCTAATAATTTTTATAAGAGTTAATTAAGAGGTAATGTTATGCGAACAGAAATTAGGATAGCTGGATTTGGAGGTCAAGGAGTTATATTAGCAGGTATTATTGTTGGCAAAGCTGCTTCACTTTTTGATGGAATAAACGCTGTTCAAACCCAATCTTATGGTCCTGAAGCAAGAGGAGGGGCTTCAAAAACAGAGGTAGTTATTAGTGATGATGAAATTCATTATCCTAAAATCATGAGTCCGGATATTTTAGTAGCTATGTCTCATGAAGCACTAATCGCCTATGTGGATGATTTAAAAGATGAAGGGATACTTATAATAGATCCTGATATGATTGATGAATCTGAGATAGCAAACTTCATAAATGAACATAATATTAAAGTATATAAGGCAAGAGTAACTAAAACAGCTGAAAATGATATTGGCCTTAGGATAGTAGCTAATATTGTCATGGTTGGAGCTATTGCAAAACTTACAGAAGTTATTTCTCATGATGCTGCAAAAGAAGCTATATTAGCTAGTGTGCCTCCTGGAACTGAAAAGAAAAATATTCAAGCATTTGAAGCAGGTTATGCAATGGATGGTAATTAAATTAAATAGCTAAATAGCTTTTTATATAAATAATATTCATCTAATTGGATTTATTTATATTTATAGTTTATTTAGATATTTATATTAAATTTATTTAGATTATAACTAGATTCTTTAGATTATATTTATTTAGGATGAATTTATTTAATATTTATTTAATAATTAAAATTATTTTAAAATTTAAGGATTAGGAAAAAGGTAAAATGAAATTTTTTGAACATTCTGCAAAAAGATTATTTAAAAAAAATGGGATTGCTATTTTAGAAGGACATGTAGCTTACTCTCCTGAAGAAGCAATGGAGATAGCTACTGAAATGGGGTCTCCTGTAGCTTTGAAATCACAAGTTTTAGTTGGTGGAAGAGGAAAAGCTGGAGGAATTAAATTTGCAGATGATCCTGGTGAAGCTATAGAGATAGCTAATGAATTGTTGGATATGGAAATTAAAGGAGAAAAAGTAAAACATCTTCTTATAGAAAAAAAAGCAAATATTAAAGAAGAATTCTTTTTAAGTGTTTCTATTGACAGATCTTCTAAAAAACCTATTATTATGGGTAGTATTGAAGGTGGAGTTGAAATTGAACAGTTAGCTATTGATAACCCTGAAAAGATTATTAAATATCATGTTGATCCTTTAGAAGAATTTTTACCTTATGAAGCAAGAGAAATGGCTCGTAAAATGGGTGTAGATTCAGAACTCATTTCTTCAGTTGGTTCAATTATTTGGAAGCTTTATAATGTGTTTAAAAAATATGATGCTCAAATAGCTGAAATTAATCCTCTTGTACTTACTGATGAAGGTTTAATAGCTGCTGATGCAAAACTTGAAATAGAAAATGATTCTTTATTCCGTCACAAAGAGTTAGCTGAAGCTAATTCATTTAAACCAAAAGAATTTGCTTTTGTAAAGCTTGATGGGGACATTGCAGTAATTGGAAATGGTGCAGGTCTTACTCTCACTGGAATGGATATGATAAAGCTTAATGGAGGGAACCCAGCTACTTTTTTAGATATTGGTGGGGGAGCTTCTGAAAATACTATTAAAAAAGCATTGAATTTAGTTCTTAATTATTCTCCTGTTAAAGTAGTTTTTTTAAATGTTCTTGGTGGGATAACAAGGGCTGATGATGTAGCTAAAGGAGTAATAAGGGCTTTAGAATCATCTAAAAGAAAAATTAATATAGTAATTCGTCTTACAGGAACTAATGAAGAAGAAGGCCAAAGAATTTTAGAAGAAGCAGGAATTCCATTTGAAATTTCTATGGAAAAAGCAGCTAAAAAAGCTGTTGAAATTAGAAATTCTTTAGTTGAATAATTTTATATGCTAAATTTTTCTGTATGTTTTTAACTTGATTTGGCTTTTTACTTTTTTACTTTTTTAATTTTTTCTTATTTTTAAATTCAATTATTTTCTTTTATAAACTCTCTTTTTTGTTTTTTATAAAATATTCTAAATCACATTTTAATATATAAAATTATAATTATATAAAATATGTAAAATTTTAAATATAATCTTTAAATATAATCTTTAAATATAATTTTTAAATATAATCTTTAAGTTTTATCTCTAAATATAATTCTTAAAAAATTTTAAATATATTATATTAATAAAATTTATAAAAGTTTTATAACTCTATAATATAAATCTTATGAGTTATATGTACTTTTTGTACTTTCTTTATAAGTTTATGAAAATTTATTTGTTTTAAGGGCTAATTTTATAAAAATATAAATATTTTGTAAATGTTTTATAAAATATTTAAAAAGTCATCATATGATAGCTAATTATTTATATATATACTACAATATTTCTACTCATGACTTCTTATTTAAATAAGACTAACAAGATTGATTTTCAAAAAGATAAAAATAATCTTCAAAAAGATGAAGAAAAACTTATGGCTTTGAATATAGAAGAACAAAAAAAGCTAGAATATAGTGGGTATCGTTTTGTTGGGAAAAATGGGCATGCAGCAGCTAAAATATGTCATTGGACTAAAAAAAGTCTTCTTAATGAAGGAGTATGTTATAAAGAGAAATTTTATGGAATTGAATCTCATCGTTGTCTCCAAATGTCTCCTGCTGTTCCTTTTTGCCATCAAAAATGCTCATTTTGTTGGAGGGATTTATCATTAACTAAAACTGAATGGATTGGTGATTATGATGATCCTAAAACTATTATTGAAGAATCCATTGCTGCTCAAAATAAATTACTTTGTGGATTCTTTGGAAATGATAAAGCAGATAAGAAAAAACTTGAAGAATCAAAAAAACCGAATAATGCAGCTATCTCTTTAGCTGGAGAGCCTATGCTTTATCCAGATATAGATGAATTAATAGGCGAATTTAAAAAACAAGATTTTACAACATTTTTAGTTAGTAATGGTTTAATGTATGAAAAATTAGCTAATCTCGAAAATGAACCAACGCAACTATATCTTTCATTAGATGCACCTAACAAGAAAACTTACTTCGAAGTTTGTAACCCTCAAATAAATAATGCTTGGGAAAAGATAAACAATTCACTTGATACATTAAGTAGTTTTGATTCCAGAACATGTATACGAACCACTTGTGTAAAAGGTAAAAACATGTTTAACCATGAAGAATATGCAAATTTAATTGATTTAGCTAATCCAGATTATATTGAAATTAAAGCTTACATGTGTGTTGGTTATTCTAGGGAAAGATTAACTTTAGATAATATGCCTACATTCAATGAAGTTATTGATTTTGCTCAAAAAATAGCTGAGTTGACTGGAAGAAAAATTACTAATGATTCAGAGATTAGTAGAGTTGTTCTTTTGGAATAATCTTTTTTTTTATTTATTATCTTATTAATATTAATTATTTTATCAATTCTAGTTTTATTCTTATTGTTTATCAAGGAAAAAAGAAATATTCTTTTTTTTATTAATATTGCACCTCTCAAACCTATTTATAAAATTTATAAAGCAATCTATTAAATTTCAAAACTTATTAAAATCCTATATTTTTTAGATACTCTAATGATATTCTTTTATTTCATAAAAAAAGCATTATTTACATTATTTTTTTTAGCTAATTTTACTTATTTTTTGCTCTAGGTAAATATTTGCCGCTATTTTATTAAAAAAATTTCCTTGTCTTAATTTATGCAAATTCCACCTATTTGAGCTTATTTATATCAAATCTCCATATTATGAACCTTTTCATAATTTCATAAAATACATATTAGCTATTGTTTTAACTCATACTCATCATAGGTCAATTCCTTCAAATAGTTCTTTATAAGTGAAACAAAGACTTATTTAAGCTTTTTTCCTAAAAAATTTCCAAAACATTTATATACTATATGGATGTTAAATAGGTGATGAGATGAAATGTAGCTCTATATTTTTAAAGTTAAATCATTGAATAATCCAAGACTTTTAAAAAATCTATTCTCAATATTCTTTGAGAAAAATTCAAAAATTATTATTTTTGATGATTTTGAAGTTTTTCATAATATTTGAAAGATTTTTTTAGATTTTTTTTAGATAATATCTTAATTATTTAAATATATCATATTACAAACAATAAGAGATAGCTATCTAGATTTAACTCGGAATATATGGCTCGGAGGCGGTATAATTAGTAGATATTCGAAATACGCGCCACTAATTGGGATTGTTGCAATATTTGCAATAGCTTCAATGTTCTGCGCGACTCCTTTCGGAGGAAGTCTAGATACTCAAAATTCAGTATCTATTCATGGTAAAGACATAGTAAAAGCATCTGCAGGAACTAAAGTTGTTGATAAAACAAATACAACAGATTCAACAGTTAAAAATCTAAAAACTGTAAAAAATTCAACAAAAACCAAAAAAGTTGTTGTAAATTCTGTTAAGATGTATAAAAAAGATTATAAACAAATGGTAAAAACTATTAATAATTATGAAGATAGTAAAGGTTATAAACCAAGTACTTATTCTTGGAAAGCTCAAGGATTAAATATTACTAAAAAAAGTTATCTTGATGCAATTAATAGATATACAGAATTTGTTAAAAAGTTTAAAAAAGATCCTAACTATGTAAATATATTTAATGCTTATAAATATGTAGTTACTAGTGATTCTAGTAATAAAAATATTAAAAAAAGCGCTAGTTTACCATTAGCTGGTGAACTACAAGGAAAAAAAGGTTTGACTTTATTACAAAAATACATGAATAAACATCTTAACCACAGAGATGGTGGTCCTTCCACTTTTGCAGGTGTTGTTAAATCAAAAGTTGGGGATTGTTGGGGTCTAGCTGATTGGGCAGCTCATCAACTCCAAGCTAACAATTATAAAACTAGAATTGTTCAAGGTGCAACTTCAGCTTCTTCAAGACATAGATGGGTTCAAGTATCTATTGACGGAAAATGGATTAACTTCGAATCTTCATTGGTTACTAAAAAATACGGAAGTAAATCTTATTCCAAAACTTGTGCAAGAGTAAGCAAGATAATTAGAACTTTATGATTATTTAAATTATTTAAAAATAATTATAAGTGATTTTCTCTTATTTCTTTGCTTTTTTATTTTTTATTTTTATTCTTATTTTTATTCTATAATTCTTATTTTTAGTTTTTTAGTATATTTTTACCACTTTTTTTATTTTATTTTTAAAAAATTATAATTAAATTAATATATATTAAATTAATATATAATAATCAATAAACTAATATTATAATAATTAAACTAATATCTAACTAATATTTAGAAATTTCATGATATTTTAATGAAGATTTAATCACATTATATAATAAGTTTAAGAATTGATTATTATTCGCTTTTTATCTAGAATTTATCATTGTATGGTGAATTTAGTATATTTAATAATATGAGATAATGATATTATAGAATAATGATATTAAGGATATTAATCAAAATTAGGAATATTAAGGATATTAAGGATTTTAATTATTATAAAATGAGATTATAAATATTGTATATTATAAATTTAAGTGAGGAATTCTTTTGTCAAAATCTAAAATTAAAACACCTATTGTTATTTTGAACTTCAAGACTTATTTGGAATCTAGTGGAGAAAATGCTTTAAATTTGGCTAAAGCACTTGAAACTGTAGCTATTGAATCTGGAATTACTATGGCTGCTGCACCACAAGCTAGTGACATATTTAGAATAACTGAAGAAACCGATATTCCAATATTAGCTCAACATATTGACCCAATTAATCCTGGGGGCCATACGGGGTCTAATCTTTTAGAATGTATGGTTGAAGCTGGAATAACTGGAACTCTTTTAAATCATTCAGAACAAAGAATGAAATTAGCTGACATTGATGAAGTTGTAAAACAAACTAAAAGTAATAATGTTTTCTCAGTTGTTTGTACAAATAATATTGAAACTAGTGTTGCTGTAGCTACTTTTAATCCTAATTTTGTAGCTGTTGAACCTCCAGAACTTATTGGATCTGGAATTCCTGTTTCTCAAGCTGAACCAGAGATTGTTGAAGGCACTGTAGCTAAAGTAAAAAAGATAAACAAAAAAATTGAAGTTTTATGTGGTGCAGGAATATCAACTGGAGATGATGTAAGCGCAGCTTTAGAATTAGGTGCATCAGGGGTACTTCTTGCTTCTGGAATTATATTAGCTGATAATCCAAAAGAAGCTCTCCTAGATTTAGTTAGTAAAATTTAGATAAATAAACAATATTTTTTAATATTTTCTAAAAAATCATTGTGTATAATATATTTTTTTAAAATTTAAAATATAATAGTAAAAACACCAAATGAATTTTTAGCTAGTTTTTTATAATTTTTCTTCTTAATTTCTTCTAATATTTATTTTTCATCATTATTTTTCTTTTAATTTAGTTTTTAGTTTATTTCCTTATTTTAAATAGAAAATTCTTCTAATATTTATTTTTCATCATTATTTTTCTTTTAATTTAGTTTTTAGTTTATTTCTTTATTTTAAAGAGAAAATAAGGAAATATATTGTATTTTATAATTTGAATGTTTTTCCACGAAAGGTTTATATATGATGTTGAATAACGTTATATTTTATATGATTTTATATGACATATTATTAGATTTTATACAATAATCTATGTATTTTTAACAATCTATATATTTCCTATGATTATTAAATAAAATTTTTAATAAGACTTATTTTTAATTATATAATTACTATTTGGGTTCATTGTGGGTTTTTTGAAATCTACATTCAAAGAGGGAATAATAGGATTAAAATTCAAATAATAAAGAATTTATTACCTGTGTAATTAGTACATAATCTACTTTTTAATCTATTTTTTTTCTATTTTATATTCCCATTTTTTTCATAATTATTTTATCTAAGATATAAAGATGCAATTTCTTAGTATAAGGAGGAGGTATAAGAAAAATTTTTCATTTAACTTAAATTAGTAATAAATAATATTGATATCCATATGTGAAACAACTTATCTTTTTTTATTTTTATTAATGAGAAGGAAATTATCCACTTTTATAAAAATTGCATTGTTTTGAAAACAATTGTATTGAATTAATACGATAATTTCGGTCTGATTAATAGAAAGATTGAAATAAAGCTATTAAAATAGGTTTTTTCTTTTTTTAATATAAATTAATATAACTAAAAGATTTTTTGAGAGAATTTTATAAATTCTATCTTTATCATATTGAAGATTTTTTGAGAGAATTTTATAAGTTTTATCTTTATTATACTGAAGATTTTTGAGAGAATTTTATAAGTTTTATCTTTATTATACTGAAGATTTTTTGAGAGAATTTTATAAGTTTTATCTTTATTATGTTGAAGATTTTTTGAGAGAATTTTATAAGTTTTATCTTTTATTGTATTATATTACAGATTATTAATTTTTATTAATCAAAATATGGAATAATTTACAATTATTCTTTAAAATGGGGGTTAAAAATTTTTAAAAACTGAAAATAAAACTAGGCAAAAATATGAAATACAAACATATGGCTATCATAGTCTTATTCCTTGTTTTGGTATTGTACAGCTTGTCAACAGTAAGTGCTGCTAATCAAACAATAAGTAATACCACCTCTGGTGGAATTGATAAAGGAATCAAAAATACTGAGAATCAGGGTACATTAACCTTAAACCCCGGAACATACAACAAAGCTAATCAAGACACGGGAATAAGCATAAATAAAAATATAATAATAAAAGGAAAAGGATCAACAAACCAAGTAATTATTGATGCAAAAAAGCAACGTAATATATTTACTATAGGTAATAATATTAACGTAACCTTTATAAACATAACTTTTACCAATGCTTATACTACAGATAGTGGTGGAGCAATCTACAACAAATATGATGGTACGATAATGACATTTATTAACTGTACATTCATAAACAATAGTGCAAGTTATGGTGGAGCAATCTATAATGAAGGTACTGATCAAAGTATAATCAATTGTAATTTCATTAATAATACTGCAAAAACTGGTAGTGGTGGAGCAATCTATAATGATTGTAATCCTAATCAAAGCATAATTAACTCTACTTTCATTAACAATAATGCAACCAATAATGGTGGGGCAATTTATAATGGAGGTAATATTAATCAATGCATAATTGGATCTACTTTCATTAATAATACTGCAAAAGCTGGTAGTGGTGGAGCAGTTTATAACAATGATGATGGTTGTAATCAAAGCATAATTAACTCTACTTTCACTAACAATACTGCATGTATTAATGGTGGAGGTATTTATAATAGTGGTAGTATGATTGTAAGTGGTAATAATATGTCTGGAAATACTGCAACAAATTTAGGTAATGTAATTTATAATGCTGGTTCAATGGGCATTTTGAATTTGACTTATCTTAATAATTCTACATATGATGTTGTTTCTGGTAAAAATGTTACTATATATGCTACTTTAGTTGATGATATGAATAATCCTATCACAGGACAAAGTATAAGATTCTATGTGAACGGTACATTTGTTGATAATGTAAATGTAATTGAAGGATATGCAGACTTAATTTATACTGCTCCTATAACTACTGGAACTGTTATAGTAACTGGTACTTATGGGTGTATTGATAATTATGTACTTAATATTGCTAATGGTCAATTAAAAATCATCAAAAATGCTTCTAGTAATTCTACTATTGTTGCTCCAGCTGGTAAAGTGGGTCAACGATCTTCTTTATCTGGTGTTGTTCGTGATAATAATGGTAATTATTTGAGTGGTGTGCATTTGCAAGTTGTTGTTATTGGTCAGACTTATGATGTTGTGACAAATGGTTCTGGTGCTTGGAGTTTGAATATTACTCCTAATGTTTCTGGTAATTTTGTTGTTGTTGTTAGTTGGGTTGGTAATAGTACTTGTTATGGATTTTCCAATAGTACTGTTTGGAATGTAGCTAATGCTTCTAGTAATTCTACAATCAATGTCCCAAACGGTAAAGTTTCTCAACAATCTACTATTAGTGGTGTTGCAAAAGATGAGGATGGTAATCCTTTGTGTAATGTTCAGTTGTCTGTTGTTGTTAATGGTGTGAGTTATGTTGTTAATACTAATGGTGCTGGTGCTTGGAGTTTGAATATTACTCCTAATGTTTCTGGTAATCTTAGTGTTGTTGTATCTTGGGCCGGTAACAGTAGTTATAATGGATTTACTAATAATACTGTTTGGAATGTAGCTAATATTAGTACTAATTCTAGTATTGTTGTTGTTAATGGTACTGTGGGTAAGTCTACTATTATTAATGGTACTGCTAGGGATGAGAATGGTAATCCTTTGGGTAATGTTCAGTTGTCTGTTGTTGTTAATGGTGTGAGTTATGTTGTTAATACTGATGGTGCTGGTGCTTGGAGTTTGACTTATGTTCCGAATGTTGCTGGTAACTTTGATGTTATAGTTTCTTGGGTTGGTAATGCTACTTTTAATGGTTTTACTAATAGTTCTGTTCTTAATGTGAGTAAAGGAACTACTAATTCTACTATCATTGGGCGTTATGGTAGTGTAGGGTATTGTATTACTTTTCTTGGTATGGCTATTGATGAGAATGGTAATCCTTTAGCTAATGTTCTCTTATCTGTTGTTGTTAATGGTGTAAATTATACTGTTAATACTAATATTAATGGTACATGGAGTTTAAATTACACTCCAAATACTTCAGGCAATTTTACTATTCAAGTATCA